>NZ_JBYRFX010000081.1:0-5989 GCF_057815775.1 Inquilinus sp. | reverse complement strand
AGCCGTTCGATCTTTCCCGGTCGCTCTGGGCTGCCACCGCCGCGCCGCGCGCGGCCTATGAGGCGCTGGATGGCGACATCGACGCCGAAATCGCCATCGTCGGCCTCGGCATCACCGGGCTGTCGACCGCGCTGCATCTGGCGGAACGCGGCGTGCGGGTGGTCGCCGTCGACGCCGCCACGGTCGGGTTCGGCGCCTCGGGCCGTAATGGCGGCCAGGTCATTCCGGGGCTGAAGGAGAATCCGGCCGAGCTGCGGGCGCGCTGGGGTGCCGAGCGCGGCGACCGGCTGGTCCGGTTCGTCGGCAACGCGGCCGACAGCGTGTTCGACCTGGTCGCGCGGCATGGCATCGCCTGCGGCGCCCGCCGTGACGGCTGGCTGCAGGCGGCGCACCGGCTGGCCGCCCTGCCGGCGCTGCAGCGCCGGGCCGAGGCCTGGGCGGCCGAAGGCGCCGATGTCGCAATACTGGACCGGACAGCGACGGTCGCGGCCACCGGCAGCGATGCCTATGTCGGCGGCTTCCTGGACCGTCGCGCCGGCGTGGTGCAGCCGCTGGATTATACCCGCGGCCTGGCCCGGGCCGCGGAAGCGGCCGGCGCGGCGCTGTATGAAGAAACGCCGGTCCTGGCGATCAGCCGGGAGGGCAACGGCCACCGGCTCGACACGCCGCGCGGCCGGATCCGGGCCGGCGCCGTGGTGCTGGCGGTCAATGCCTATGCCGACGGCGTCGCGGCGCCGCTCGACCGCAGCATCGTCCCGGTGGTCTCGCTGCAGGTGGCGACCGCGCCGCTGCCGCCGGAGGTCGCCCGGTCGATCCTGCCCGGCGTCCAGGCCGTCTCCGACACCCGCCGGCTGCTGTCCTATTTCCGCATGGGGCCTGGCGACCGCTTCGTGATGGGCGGCCGCGGCGCCTATGGCGGCCCGGCCCTGCGCGGCCGGATCCAGGCGCTGCGCCGCCGCGCGGTCGAGCTGTACCCCGCGCTGCGCGACGCCAGATGGGGCGAGGCCTGGGGCGGGCTGGTGGCGATGACGCCGGACCATCTGCCGCATCTGCATCGCCCGGCCCCGGGGCTGGTCGCCTTCACCGGCTGCAACGGCCGCGGCGTCGCCCTGGCCACGGCGCTGGGCCGGGTGCTGGCCGAGGCGGCGCTGGGCGCGCCCGACGAGGCGTTGGACTTTCCGGTCACCCCCGTCCGGCCGATCCCGCTGCATGCGCTGCGCCGGCCTGCAGTTGCCGCCACCGTGCTGTGGTATGGTCTGCGCGACGCCCTGGACGGCAGGGTCGGCGCCGGCTGAGGCTTCACGGCGAGGCCGGATGTCGTCCGGTCGCCCCTGCCCTGCGCCACCCCATCGCCCCCGGGGCTTTCCCCGGGCGCATTCCTTCCTTATAAGAGCGCGCTCCTTCTGGAGCGTGCCCCACCGTACCCAGCAGGCCGCCCCCATGCCCAAGCGCACCGACATCCGCTCGATCTGCATCATCGGCGCCGGGCCGATCGTCATCGGCCAAGCCTGCGAATTCGACTATTCCGGCGCCCAGGCCTGCAAGGCGCTGAAGCAGGAGGGCTACCGCATCATCCTGGTCAATTCCAACCCGGCGACGATCATGACGGATCCGGAGCTGGCGGACGCGACCTATATCGAGCCGATCACCCCGGAATTCGTCACCCGCATCCTGGAAGCCGAGCGGCCGGACGCGCTGCTGCCGACCATGGGCGGACAGACGGCGCTGAACACCGCCATGGCGCTGGCCGAGGACGGCACGCTGGAGCGGCTGGGGATCGAGCTGATCGGGGCCAAGCGCGAGAGCATCGAGAAGGCCGAGGACCGCGCCAAGTTCCGCCAGACCATGGATGCGATCGGGCTGGAATCGCCGAAGAGCGCCGTGGTCCACAATCTGTCCGAAGCGGTCGATGCGCTGCCCGAGATCGGCCTGCCGGCGATCATCCGCCCGTCCTTCACCATGGGCGGCACTGGTGGCGGCATCGCCTACAACCGGGTCGAGTTCGAGGAGATCGTGCGCTCCGGCCTCGCCGCCAGCCCGACCCGCGAAGTGCTGATCGAAGAATCGGTCCTCGGCTGGAAGGAATACGAGATGGAGGTGGTCCGCGACCGCGCGGACAACTGCATCATCATCTGCTCGATCGAGAACATCGATCCGATGGGCATCCACACCGGCGACAGCGTCACCGTCGCCCCGGCATTGACCCTGTCGGACAAGGAATACCAGGTGATGCGCGACGCCTCGATCGCGGTGCTGCGCGCGATCGGCGTCGACACCGGCGGGTCGAACGTGCAGTTCGCGGTCGACCCCGAGACCGGCCGCATGGTCGTGATCGAGATGAACCCGCGGGTCAGCCGGTCCTCGGCCCTGGCCTCGAAGGCCACCGGCTTCCCGATCGCCAAGGTCGCGGCCAAGCTGGCCGTCGGCTACACGCTGGACGAGCTGGCCAACGACATCACCCAGGTGACGCCGGCCAGCTTCGAACCGACGATCGACTATGTCGTCGTCAAGATGCCGCGCTTCACCTTCGAGAAGTTCCCGGGCGCCGAGCCGACCCTGACCACCAGCATGAAGTCGGTGGGCGAGGCGATGTCGATCGGCCGCAACTTCGCCGAGGCGCTGCAGAAGGCGCTGCGGTCGATGGAGACCGGGCTGACCGGCCTGGACGAGATCGAGATCCCAGGTGTCACCATGGACGCGCCGGACCTGCAGGTGGTGCGCGCCGCCCTGGCCCGCCCGACCCATGACCGGCTGCTGGTGATCGCCCAGGCGATGCGGCTGGGGCTGGGGGTGGAGGAGATCCGCGCCGCCTGCAAGTTCGACCCCTGGTTCCTGCGCGAGATTGAGAAGATCGTCGCCGCCGAGGAAGAGGTCCGTCGCTATGGCCTGCCCGAGGATGCGCAGGGCTTCGCCCGGCTGAAGCGGCAGGGTTTCTCCGACGCCCGGCTGGCCAAGCTGGCGGATGTCAGCGAGGCCGAGGCCAGCGCCGCCCGCCGCGGCCTGGGCGTGCTGCCGGTCTACAAGAGGATCGACACCTGCGCCGGCGAATTCGCCTCGGCCACCCCCTACATGTATTCGACGCATGAGGCCGGCTTCGACCAGGCCGAATGCGAATCCGACCCGACCGACCGCGAGAAGATCGTCATCCTCGGCGGCGGCCCGAACCGGATCGGCCAGGGCATCGAGTTCGACTATTGCTGCGTCCATGCCGCCTACGCGCTGAAGGAGGCCGGCTACGAGACCATCATGGTCAACTGCAACCCGGAGACGGTGTCGACCGACTACGACACCTCCGACCGGCTGTATTTCGAGCCGCTGACCGCCGAGGACGTGATCGAGCTGATCCGGGTCGAGCAGCGCCGCGGCACGGTCAAGGGCGTGATCGTCCAGTTCGGCGGCCAGACCCCGCTGAAGCTGGCCCATGACCTGACCGCCGCCGGCATCCCGATCCTGGGCACGCCGAAGGATGCGATCGACCTGGCCGAGGACCGCGAGCGCTTCCGCGACCTCTTGGACCAGCTCGGCCTGCGCCAGCCGCAGAGCGGCATCGCCCGGTCGGTCGAGGAGGCCGAGGCGATCGCCCAGGAAATCGGCTTCCCCTGCCTGATGCGGCCATCCTACGTGCTGGGCGGCCGGGGCATGGAGATCGTCCACGACCTGCAGGGCTTCCGCCGCTACATCACCACCGCGGTCAAGGTGTCCGGCCGCAACCCGGTGCTGGTCGACCGCTACCTGCAGGACGCGATCGAGGTCGATGTCGACGCGGTGCGCGACGGTACAGATGTCTACGTCGCCGGCATCATGGAGCATATCGAGGAGGCCGGGATCCATTCCGGCGACAGCGCCTGCGCCCTGCCGCCCTATTCCCTGCCCGCCTTCGTGGTGAAGGAGATCGAGCGCCAGACCAAGGTGCTGGCCGACGCGCTGGGTGTCATCGGCCTGATGAACACCCAGTTCGCGGTCAAGGACAACGAGGTCTACGTCATCGAGGTCAACCCGCGCGCCAGCCGCACCGTGCCCTTCGTGGCCAAGGCGACCGGCACGCCGATCGCCAAGATCGCGGCGCGGATCATGGCCGGCGAGAAGCTGGCCGACTTCACCCTGCACGGCCCGAACCCGCCATACACGGCGGTGAAGGAAGCGGTGTTCCCGTTCAACCGCTTCCCCGGGGTCGACGTCATCCTGGGGCCGGAGATGAAGTCGACCGGCGAAGTGATGGGCCTGGACCGCGACTTCGGCCGCGCCTTCGCCAAGAGCCAGCTGGGCGCCAACCAGAAGCTGCCGCTGTCCGGCGCCGTGTTCGTCTCGGTCAAGGACCGCGACAAGGCGGCGATCGTGACCATCGCCCGCCGCATCGCCGAGCTGGGCTTCGAGCTGGTGGCCTCGACCGGCACCGCCGCGGCGCTGGAACAGGGCGGGCTGAAGGTCCGCCGGATCAACAAGGTGATGGACGGCCAGCCGCACATCGTCGACGCCATTCTGAACGGCGAGATCCAGCTGGTGTTCAACACCACCGACGGTGCACAGACGGTGCGCGACAGCTTCGGCTTGCGCCGCGCCGCGCTGGTCAATAACATTCCCTACTCGACGACCGTGGCCGGAGCGCGCGCGACTGTGGAGGCGATCGCCGCGCTGAAGGCTGGGGCGCTTGAAGTCGCCCCGCTGCAATCCTACCTAGGTTCGGCGCGGTAGCACCGGGGGCGAGGATACGAGCAGGTCTGGCAGCCGGCGTCCTGGACGCCGGGTGTAACGCTTTTTGACTTTTTGGGACTGGAGCACGATGGAAAAGGTGCCGATGACCGCGGGGGGGTTCAACCGCCTGCGGGAAGAATTGAAGCATCTGAAGAGCGTGGCACGCCCTGAGGTGATCAAGGCGATTGCCGAGGCGCGCGAGCATGGTGACCTGTCCGAGAACGCGGAATACCACGCGGCGCGCGAGCGCCAGAGCTTCATCGAAGGCCGGGTGATGGAACTCGAGGACCGGATCAGCCGGGCCGAGATCATCGACACGTCCAAGCTGTCCGGCGACACCGTCAAGTTCGGGGCCACCGTGACCCTGGCCGACGAGGACACCGAGGAAGAGATCACCTACCAGATCGTCGGGCAGGATGAATCCGACATCAAGGAAGGCCGTCTCTCGATCACCGCGCCGCTGGCGCGGTCGCTGATCGGCAAGACCGAGGGCGACCAGGTCGAGGTCACCACCCCCGGCGGCTCCAAGAGCTACGAGATCGTGACGGTCCAGTTCGTCTGACCGGCCTGATCCGGAATTTAGACCCGAAAGCCCCGCCCTCCGGCGGGGCTTTCGGCGTTTGGGGCGGACCTATCGGCCCATTGTCTAATCCCTTGAGCTTTCTGGATAATTCCGGCCGGCAGATGTCATCCAGGCGAGACGAATGTTAAATCGAATCGTCATCGTCCCCGCGTAGGGATCGCCCCCGTCGCCGCCCGTCGCGGACGTGCAGGGCGGCCCAAGGGGAGACAAGCATGACCGTCGTGACCAAGCTGTCGGCGGCCGCGTTCGCGCTGGCGGCCGCCGCCGTCTTTGCGCAGCCGGCCCACGCCGAGCGCACGAAATTCGAGTTCTGGTACGGGCTGACCGGCGACCTGGAGCAGCGGGTGCAGGAGACCTGCAAGCGCTTCAACGACAGCCAGACCGACTATGAGGCGGTCTGCGTCGGCCAGGGCGGCTATCCGAACACGGTGCAGAACGCCATCGCCGCCTATCGCGCGCAGAAGCAGCCGACCGTGGTGCAGGTGTTCGACGCCGGCACGCTGGACCTGATGCTGTCCGGCGCCTTCGTCCCGGCCCGCAAGCTGATGGCCGACAACGGCTATGACATCAAGTGGGACGACTATTTCGCCGGCATCGCGAACTACTACGCGACGTCGAAGGGCGAGCTGGAGTCGTTCCCCTTCAATTCCTCGACGGCGCTGTTCTACTGGAACAAGGACGCCTTCGCCAAGATCGGCCGCGACAAGGCGCCGG
>NZ_JBYRFX010000080.1:0-5191 GCF_057815775.1 Inquilinus sp. | reverse complement strand
GCTTGGCGCCCTGGACCGCAGCGTTGAACTCCTCGGTCAGGATGTCCTGCAGCCCGAACTGGCGCTTCACCGCCTGCGGCAGGGCGGTGCCATCCCGGGTCAGGCTGACGATGTCCTGGCGGTGCGGCAGGTCGAGGAAGGCCTGGGCCGACGCCACCGATTTGCGCACCGGCAGGTGGCCGGTGCGGGCCCATTCGAAGTCGTTGTCCCACAGGAACTTCAGGAAGGTGAAGGCGGCCTTGCGGTGGGCGTCGTCGAGGTCGGCCTTGGGGATCACCCAGCTGTGGCCGTCGGCCCAGACCTTGGGGTTGCCATAGAGCTGCGGGAACGGCACCACGGCATAGCCGTTGCTCAGCGCCCCGCCGGCCTTGGCGGCCTCCTGGGTGTAGCTGTCGACCAGCCAGGTGCCCATGATGTAGACGCCGCCGTCGCCCTGGATGAAGCCGGCCGTGGCCGCGGCGTAGTCCTGGTCCTTGGTGGTGTCGCCGTTGTCGTAGATCGCCTTGAACAGCGTGACCGCGTTGCGGGCCTCGGGCGTCTGCAGCTTGATCTGGGCGGGATCGGCGAAGAAGTCGGACCCCTGCTGGTACAGCAGGGTGTAGAGGGTGCGGGCGTAGTTCGCCTGCTCGTTCGCCAGCGCCTGGACGAAATAGGGCTTGCCGGTCTTCTCGCGGAACTGCTTGGCCTGGGCCAGCAGCTCGTCCGGCGATTTCGGCAGGATCGGCTTGCCGTCGGCGGTCACCAGCCCGGCCTGCTTGAACAGGTTCAGGTTGATGTGCCAGAGCCAGGTGTGGGTGTCGAAGGGCAGGGCGTAGATCTTGCCGTCCTTGGTCACGCCGGCCCGGGCCGCGTCGGTGAAGTCGGCGGTGTCGATGCCGGTGGCCTTGAAGCCCTCGTCCAGCGGCTCCAGCAGCCCGCGCGAGGCGTAGTCGCTGATGACGGATTCATGCATCACCGAGATGGTCGGCGCCTCGCCCGAGCGCAGCCGGGCGGTCAGCTGGTCGTAACCGGGCCATTCCACGATATCGACCTTGACGTGGACGTCCTTGCTCTCGGCATTGAACTTGTTGATCAGCGCCGTGATGATCCCGCATTCGCCATGCGCCTGCGAGACGTCGGTGACATCGCCGTAATCGGCCTCGCAGGCGCCGAAGAAGCGCGACAGCGAGATCTCAGTCTTGTCCTGCGACCATGCTGCACTGGCGCCGGCGGCCAGGAACAGGCCCGCCAGGGCCGCGGTGATGCTGCCTCTCATCGTTTCCTCCACGGTTCCGGCGGCATTGGTGCGGCGCCGGTATCGAACCCCCCAAGACCCGTCCCCGGCCCGCCGCCTCAGCGGATGGCGGCGCCGGCGACGGCGGTGATGATGTATTTCTGGAAGAACAGGTAGACGATCAGGACGGGCAGCCCGGCGAACACCGACTGCGCCATCAGGAAGCCCAGGCCTTCGGACTGGGCGAAGTTGGTCTGGGTCGAGGCCAGCCCGACGGTCAGGGTGAACATCTCCGGCCTGGTGGCGGAGATCAGCGGCCACAGATAGTCGTTCCAGGCGGCCAGGAAGGTGAAGATCCCCAGCGTCGCCTGCGCCGGCACGGTCAGCGGCAGCAGCACGCGCCAGAAGGTCTTGAAGCGCGAGGCGTTGTCCAGCATCGCCGCCTCGTCGATCTCGCGCGGGATCGCCTTGAAGTACTGCGTCATCAGGAAGACGCCGAACGGCGCCGACAGATGCGGCAGGATCAGCCCGAGATAGGAGTTGTGCAGCTTCAGGTCGTTGAACAGCTGGAACCGGGCGATGATGACCGCCTGTTCCGGCACCGCCAGGCCGATCAGCACCAGCACGAACAGCACGCCGCGGCCGGGGAACTGGGTGCGGGCGAAGCCGTAGCCGGCGAGCGAGGCCAGCACCAGCACGCCGATGGTCTGGCCCAGCGCCACGACGACGCTGTTCAGGATCCAGCGGAACACCCCGGAGCTGGCGAGGATGTCGGTGTAGTTCTTCAGCGTGTAGGGGGCCCGGAACAGCGTGCTGGTGTCGGTCATCAGCTCGCTGTTCGGCTTGAACGACAGCCCGGCGATCCAGGCGATCGGGACGATCCAGACGATGACGAGCAGGATGATGCCGGCCAGGATCACCCGATCCCCGAGGCTGCGGCCCACCATGCCCTGTGACTGCGTCATGGCCATGACCGTCAGGCCTCGCCGCGGCGGCGGGTCAGCAGAACCTGCGCCATGGCGGCGATCAGCATCAGCCCGAACAGCACCTCCGACGCCGCGGCGGCGTAGCCCAGGTCCCAGTCGCGGAAGCCCTGCTCGTAGATGAACTGCACGATCGGGCGCGAGGCGTTGTTCGGCCCGCCGCGGGTCAGCAGCAGCGACTGCCCGAACAGCTGGAACTGGTAGACGATCTCGACCACCGCCACGAGCACCGTGGTCCGCCGGATCGACGGCAGGGTGATCGACCGGAACGACCGCCAGCGGCCGGCACTGTCCAGCGCCGCGGCCTCGTACAGCTCGCGCGGGATCTGCTGCAGCGCCGCCAGGAACAGCATCATGGGCAGGCCGATGCCCCACCACACCGTGGCGATGGCGATCGCCGGCAGGGCCAGGGTCGGGTTGGTCAGGAACACCACCGGCTCATGCCCGAACACGGCCAGGGCGTTGGTCAGCAGGCCGCGATCCGGCAGGAACACCATCTTCCACACGATGGTGACGATGGTGACCGACAGCACCGAGGTGGCGAAGAAGGTGGCGCGCAGCACGGCCGCGGTGCGGGTCGGCCGGTTCAGCGCCAGCGCCAGGCCGAGGCCGATCACGACGAAGGCCGGCACCGTCATCGCCACGAACAGCATGGTGTTCCAGACGGCGCCGAGGAAGACCTTGTCGGTGAGCAGCCGCTTGTAGTTGACCAGGCCGGCATAGGTGCCGGTGCCGTCAAACATGTCGAACTTCTGCAGGCTGATCCAGATGCCGTCGAACAGCGGCCAGGCCAGCAGCGCCAAGTACACGACCAGGAAGGGCAGGACGAAGCCGGCATTGCGCCAGTCCGGCCCGATCCGGGCACCGCTCAGCCGCGGCACCCGGTCGATCGCGGCGGCTGGGGTGGCGGCGGCGTCGGTCACGGCCATCCCTCCTTCAGGCGGCGTGACGGCCCAGGCCGTCGGCGCCGAACAGGTGGACGGAGGCGGGGTCGATGCTCAAGGTCACCTGGTCGTCGACGGCGACGCCGCTGGCGCCGCCATCCTCCGCGATCAGGCTCGACCCATCCTGCAGCCGGACATGCAGATGGGTGCGGTCGCCCAGCCGCTCGACCACCTCGACCGTGCCGCGGGTGGCGCCCTGGCCGTCGATCCGCACCGCCTCGGCCCGCAGCCCCAGCGTCACCGGCTGGTGCGCCGGCAGCCCGTCGGCCGAAACCGGCGTCTGCAGTTCGGTGCCGTCGGGCAGGCGCAGCACGGCGCCGCCCCGGCCGCCGACGCCCTGCTCGCCGATGATGACGGCGTCGAGGAAGGTCATCGCCGGCACGCCGACGAAGCGGGCGACGAATTTGGTGGCCGGCCGGGTGTAGATCTCCATCGGCGTGCCGACCTGTTCGACCCGGCCCTCGTTCATCACCACGATCCGGTCGGCCAGGGTCATCGCCTCGACCTGGTCATGGGTGACGAAGATCATGGTGGCGCGCAGCCGCCGGTGCAGCCGGGCCAGCTCGACCCGGGTGCGGACGCGCAGCGCGGCGTCCAGGTTGGACAGCGGTTCGTCGAACAGGAAGGCGCGCGGTTCCTTGACGATGGCGCGGCCGATGGCGACGCGCTGGCGCTGGCCGCCGGACAGCTGCCCCGGCTTGCGCTGCAGCAGCGCCTCGATCTCCAGCGACCGGGCGGCGGCCTGGACCCGCGCCTCGATCTCCGGCTGCTTCAGGCCGATGTTGCGCAGCCCGAACGCCATGTTCTCGAAGATCGTCATGTGGGGATACAGGGCGTAGTGCTGGAACACCATCGCCACCCGGCGCGCGCCCGGCGGCAGGGTGTCGACCCGGGCGCCAGCGATGCGGATCTCGCCGCCGTCGACGCTCTCCAGCCCGGCGATCATCCGCAGCAGGGTGGACTTGCCGCAGCCGGACGGCCCGAGGAAGACCACGAACTCGCCCGACGCGATCGACAGCGACAGGCCGTCGAACACCGTGATCGGCCCGAAGCGCTTGCTGACATCCGCGATATCGATGTCGGCCACGCCCATTCCCTCCCCAATGGTATTATCATATGATTCGATCATCGGGGCGATCGATGGGTTTTGTCAACGGGCCTTCCCCGGCCTATTCCGAGCGGGGACAGGTGGAGACGGTGGATGCTGGAACGTGAGCTGATCCTGGTCGGGACGATGAGCAGCCAGATCTCGAACAGCCTGGGGATGCGGATCGTGTCCGGCGAATTCCTGCCGAACGACTCGCTGCCGATCGAGGGTGAGCTGTGCCAGATCTACGGCGTCAGCCGGACCACGATCCGCGAGGCGATCAAGAACCTGGCGGGCAAGCGGCTGATCGAGGTGTCGCCGAAGACGGGCACGCGGGTGCTGCCGTTCGGCGAATGGAACCTGCTGGACCGCGACGTGCTGTCCTGGCGGCTGATGGCGCAGTTCGACGCCAAGATCGTCGAGGACATCTACGAGATGCGCCAGTGCTTCGAACCGCGCGCGTCCTTCCTGGCGGCACGCGACGGCACGGCCGAGGACCATGCCGCGATCGAGCGCCATTTCGGCCAGTTGGCCCGGGCCTATGAGGAGAACCAGCCGGTCAAGGTCGGGTCGGAGGCGGCGCTGGAATTCCACCTCGCCATCATCACCGCCTCGCACAACGGCCTGTTCGTGACCATCGGCGCCGCGGTGAAATCGGCGTTGCGCGTCTCCTCCGAGATGCTGCAGCGCCACGCCGCCCGGCCGAGCGAGGATGTGGCGCTGCACGATGCGGTGCGCACCGCCATCATCGGCCGCGAGCCGGAGGCGGCGTCCGCGGCGATGATCCGGCTGCTGGCGGCGTCCCAGGCCCGGCTGCTGCCGCTGACGACGGAGCCGAAGGGGTCGTGAGGAAACGCTTGTCAGGCTGAGGGGCGGAGCCGCCCCCTCACCCGAAATCGCGATGCGATTTCGACCTCTCCCCGAGGAGAGGTAACGCATTCCCTCTCCTTGGGGGAAGGCGGCT
>NZ_JBYRFX010000079.1:0-3512 GCF_057815775.1 Inquilinus sp. | reverse complement strand
GCTTTCTACGGCGAGGCCCACCGCCGCGGAGTCGACTCGATGGCGTCACGCAGTTTCTGGTCCGGCTATCTCAAGCTCAGCCTGGTGACCTGCCCGGTGGAGATGACACCGGCCGTCACCCAGTCCGAACGGGTGCGCTTCCACACCCTGAACCAGGCCACCGGCAACCGCGTGGTCAGCGAGTATGTCGACTCGGTGTCCGGCAAGGCGGTGGCCGATGACGACCAGGTCCGCGGCTATCCCGTGGCCGAGGACGAGTATGTCGTGCTGGAGGATGACGAGCTCGCCGCGGTGGCGCTGGAAACCACCCGCACCATGGACATCACCACCTTCGTGCCGCGCGCCGCGGTCGGGCTGCTGTGGCGCGACCGGCCGCATTACCTCGCGCCGAGCGAGCCGGTGGGGGAGGAGGCGTTCAGCGTGATCCGCGAGGCGATGGCCTCGACCAAGACCGTCGGCCTGTCCAAGCTGGTGCTGTACCGCCGCGAACGGCCGGTCATGATCGAGCCGCGGGGCCTGGGCATGGTGGTCTGGACCCTGCACCGCAGCGACGAGGTGCGGGACGAGGCCACGGTGTTCCGCGGCGTGAAATCGGTGGCGCCGTCGAAGGAGGCGCTGGCCCTGGCCCTGTCGGTGATCAAGGAGCGGCAGACGGAGTGGAGCGACACGCTGCTCGACGACCGGGTCCAGGCCGCTTTGCAGAAGATCATCGCCCGCAAGAAGAAGGGCGGGAAGGCAGCGGCGCCGAAGCCCGAGGCCGAGCCGCGGGAATCCGGCAAGGTCATCGACCTGATGGACGCCCTGCGCAAAAGCATCGAGGCCGGCAAGCGGAAGCGGTGACGTTTCCGGGGGCGTGCGACCTACCTTCTACTCTCCCCCTCCCCCCGCGGGAGGGGGTCGGGGGAGGGGGTGTCGATGACGGGAGGCGGCGCGGAGTTCTGGACGTCTGCTGCGAGGCTTCTGGTCTTCACTCGGCATCCGCTCTGACGGTGCCAGACCCCTCCCCCTACCCCCTCCCGCAAGGGGAGGGGGAGAGTGGAATTGGGTCAACCCGCCTTGCGCTTCGGCGCTGGCTTCTTGGCAGCCTTACCCTTGGCGGCGGCCTTCGCTTTGCCCTTCGCAGCACCCGCACTCTCCCGCAGGGCTTCCATAAGGTCGATCACCTGGCCCTTCGGCTTCGGCCGCGGCTTGATCTTCTCGCCGCGCTGCTTCGCCCGGATCAGCTCGGTCAGCGCCGTTTCGTACTGGTCCTCGAAGCTGTCAGGCTCGAACGTGCCCTTCTTCTTGCCGATGATGTGCTTGGCCAGGTCCAACATCTCGCCGGCGATCTTCATCTTCGGGATCGCGGCGAAGGCATCGGCCTCGTCGCGCATCTCGTATTCGAAATGCAGCAGGTTGGCCAGGAAGCCCGGGCCCTCCGGGCATAGCATCACCACACGGTCGCGCCGGAACAGCACGGTGCGGCCGATGCCGACGACGCCGGCCTGGTCCATCGCGGCGCGGATCACGCCGAACGCCTCGGCCCCGACCTGGTCCGACGGGGCCAGGTAGTAGGGCCGGTCGATGGCGACGCGGTCGACCTGGTCGCGCGGCACGAAGGCCTCGATCTCTATTGTCTTGGTGCTGTCCGGGATCGCCGCCTCGATCTCCTCCTCGGTCAGCACGATGTGGCGGTCGTCGCCGAGCGGATAGCCCTTCACCTGCTGGTCGCGGTCGACCGGCTTGCCGGTCTCGGCGTCGACGAATTGGCGCTTCAGCCGGTGGCCGGTGCGCCGGTTGACCATGTTGAAGTGGATGTCGTCGCCGTCGCTGACGGCCGTGTACAGGGCGACCGGGCAGGACAGGAAGCCCAGCTTCAGCATGCCCTTCCAATTCGCGCGCGGTGCCATGGTGCCCCCGGACTCCGATCAGCCTCTTCCCGCAACGGCCGAGGCGGCCCTATCGTTCCAGAGCCAGCCGGAACCGGCGGCGGGCCGGGCCCGTTGCTCCGGCAGAAGCGGGAGGTGCCGGTGGCCAAGGCCAGCCTGTCGACCTACAGAACCAAGCGCGATTTCACCCGGACCGCGGAACCGAGCGGCGCCGATGACGTTGCCCCGTCCGAGCGCCTGCGCTTCGTCATCCAGAAGCATGCGGCGACGCGGCTGCATTACGACCTGCGGCTGGAGCTCGACGGCGTGTTCAAATCCTGGGCGGTGACCAAGGGGCCGTCGCTCGACCCGCATGACAAGCGGCTGGCGGTGGAGGTCGAGGACCACCCGCTGGATTACGGCGATTTCGAAGGCACCATCCCCAAGGGCCAGTATGGCGGCGGCACAGTGCAGCTGTGGGACCGCGGAAGCTGGGCGCCGGAGGGCAACGCCACGCCGGAGGAGGCGCTGGCCAAGGGCGACCTGAAATTCACCCTGGACGGCAAGCGGCTGCACGGCAGCTGGGTGCTGGTGCGGATGAAGCACGACCGCACCGGCGGCAAGCGCACCAACTGGCTGCTCATCAAGCATCGCGACGAGCACGCGGTCGAAGGCGACGGCGACGCCGTGCTGGCCGAGGACCGCTCCGTCGCCTCGGGCCGCGCCATGGCCGCCATCGCCGCCGGCAAGGGCCGCGGGCCGAAGCCGTTCATGACGGCGGGATCGGCGCCGGCCGAGGCCGATGCGGTCTGGCACTCCACGCCCAAGGGTGCCGCCAAGGCCAAACCTGCCCGCAGGAAGCGGGCACCGGACGCCTCCGCCATGCCGGAATTCATCCCGCCGCAGCTGTGCCAATCGGTCGAGCGGCCGCCCGCCGGCCGCGGCTGGGGCCATGAGATCAAGTTCGACGGCTACCGGCTGCAACTGCGGGTGCAGGACGGCGCCGTCACGCTGAAGACCCGCAAGGGCCTGGACTGGACCAGCCGGTTCCAGGCCATCGCCGATGCGGCCAAGGGCTGGCCCGACTGCATCATCGATGGCGAGGCGGTGGCGCTGGACGACCATGGCCACCCCGATTTCGCGGCGCTGCAGGTCGCGCTGTCGGAGGGCAAGAGCAAAGACCTGATCTTCTTCGCCTTCGACCTGCTGTTCGAGGGCGATACGGATTGGCGCGACGAGCCGTTGTCCAAGCGCAAGGCGCGGCTGGAGGAGCTGCTGCGGGAGCAGGGGGCCGACACCACCTCCACCCTGCGCTACGTCGCGCATTTCGAGGAATCGGGCGACGCGGTGCTGCAATCCGCCTGCCAGTTGAAGCTGGAGGGCATCGTCTCCAAGCGGCTGGATGCGGCCTATCAGTCGGGCCGGACCGACCGCTGGACCAAGGCGAAATGCCGGGGCGGGGAAGAGGTGGTGATCGGCGGCTGGTCCACCACGGGCAGCCGGTTCCGCTCGCTGCTGGTCGGCGTCCGCCGCGGCGGTCATCTCGTCCATATCGGCCGGGTCGGCACCGGCTATGGCGCGGCCAAGGTCGCCAAGCTGCTGCCAAAGCTGCAGGCGGTGGAGGCGAAGACGTCGCCCTTCACCGGGCCGGGCGCGCCCAAGGGC
>NZ_JBYRFX010000078.1:0-1753 GCF_057815775.1 Inquilinus sp. | reverse complement strand
ATCACCAGCGAGAAGTCGATCGTCGGCAACCTGGTCGGGACCTATCCCGAGCTGGTCGAGCTGATGGCGCTCGCCGATCGCGGCCTGGTGCATCTCGCCACCAAGGAATACCGGCTGAGCGAGGCCAACCAGGCGCTGAAGGATCTGCATCACGGCCAGATCAAAGGCCGCGCGGTCCTGATTCCATGACCTCGGCCATGACCCCGGACCGCATCCCCGTGACCGTCGTGACCGGCTTCCTCGGTGCCGGCAAGACCACGCTGCTGAACCGCATCCTGGGCGAGGAGCACGGCCGGCGCTATGCCGTCATCGTCAACGAATATGGCGAACTCGGCATCGATGGCGGCCTGGTGGTCGGCGCCGAGGAAGAGGTGTTCGAGCTGAACAATGGCTGCGTCTGCTGCACCGTGCGCGGCGACCTGATCCGCGTCATCAGCGGCCTGGTCAAGCGCAAGGGCGGCTTCGACGGCATCCTGATCGAGACCTCCGGACTGGCCGACCCGGCCCCGGTCGCCCAGACCTTCTTCTCCGACGATCTGATCCGCCAGCGCACCCGGTTGGACAGCGTGGTGTGTGTCGCCGATGCGCGGCATCTGCTGGCCCGGCTGGGCGACACGCGCGAGGCGCCGGAGCAGGTGGCGCTGGCCGACACGATCCTGATCAACAAGCGCGACCTGGTCGACGCCGCCGGCCTGACCGCGGCGGCGGCGGCGCTGCGCGGCATCAACCCGACCGCCCGGCTGCTGCTGTCGACCCGCGGCGACGTCCCGCTGGCGGCGATGCTGGACCAGGGCCGGTTCGATCTCGACCGCCTCAGCCTGCCGGCCGAGGACGACGACGATCATGAAGACCACGGGCACGGCCACCACCACGATCACGGCCGGCACAGCCACGGCATCGACTGCGTCTCGCTGCACCTGGACCGGCCACTGGATCCCACCCGGTTCATGCCATGGCTGCAGCAGCTGGCGATGGAGCGGGGGCGGGACCTGCTGCGGGCCAAGGGCATCGTCGATCTCGCCGGGTCGGACCGGCGCTTCGTGTTCCAGGGCGTCCATATGATGATGGACACCGATGCCGGGCGGCCCTGGGGCCCGGACGAGCCGCGCGACAGCCGGCTGGTCTTCATCGGCCGCAACCTCGACCGGGCCGAGCTGGCCGAGGGGCTGGGCCATTGCCGGGCCGACGCGCCATGACGGCGCCGCCGCTGGTCGACCTGATCGGCGCGCGCTGGCAGCTGGAAGCGCCGGTGGCCGGCATCGCCTGGGATGGCGACCTCGCTGCCTTCGGGCTGGGCGACGGCACGGTGGCGCTGGCGCGCGGCCGGTGGGATGGCGGCCCCAGCCTGGTCCCGCGTTCAAGTGGTGGTGGGGCCAGCGGCGGGGCCGAGCTGATCCCGGCGTCGCAGCCGGCGCCGCCGGCGATGCGGGCCTGGGTCCATGACGGCGCCTGCCTGGGCCTGGCCGCGGATGCCGCGGGCGGGTTCCTCAGTGGCGGCGACGATGGCCGGCTGGCCCGGATCGACCCAGGCGTCGGGGAAGGCCGCGACCGCTTCGACCGTGCCGTCCGGCTCGATCCGGTCGCCGCCGGTGCCGCCGGCTGGGCGGCCTGCGCCGTCGGCCGCCGCGTCCATGTGCTGGGCCCGGTGGCCGGGGAGATCGACCTGCCCAGCTCCGTCTTCGCCCTGGCCTTCGACCCCACCGGCCGGCACCTGGCGATCGCCCATTATGGCGGCGTCACGCTATGGTCGGCC
>NZ_JBYRFX010000077.1:0-13195 GCF_057815775.1 Inquilinus sp. | reverse complement strand
CATCACGATCAGCGAGTTCGAGGGCGCGGTCCGGGATGCCAACGGCATCATCGGCTTCATCGTGGCCGCTGCGACCCGATGCTTCGAGGAGTACCGGGGCACAGCCTTCGACGACGTGATCATCGTGGCGGCCGCGGACGCCGTGGCGCTCCACGGCAACGGCGGAAACGATACGCTGGTCGGGGGCGCCAATGCCGAGCTGCTGGACGGCGGCGCCGACATCGACACCGCCAGCTACGCGAATTCCACGGTGGCGGTGACGGTCGACCTGCGGCTGTCCGGCGCCCAGGTCTCGGCCGGCGACGCCAGTGGCGACACCCTGACCGGGATCGAGAATCTGACCGGGTCGGCCCATGACGATTCGCTGCACGGCGATGCCGGGAACAACGTCCTCGCCGGCGGCGCCGGGGCCGACGCGCTGGTCGGCGGTGCCGGCATCGACACCGCCGACTATTCGGGGTCGCCGGCAGGGGTGACGGTCGACCTGGTGCTCGGCACCGGCCATGGCGGCGACGCCGAGGGCGACACGCTGGCCACGATCGAGAACATCACCGGCTCGGCCTTCGCCGACCATCTCACCGGCGATGCCGGCGCCAATGTGCTGCTGGGCGGGGCCGGGGACGACGTGCTGCATGGCGGCGCAGGGGCCGATACGCTGGATGGCGGCGACGGTTCGGACTTCGCCAACTACCAGGGATCGTCCGCCGCGGTGACGGTCGATCTGCTGGGGAACACGGCCTCGGGCGGCGACGCCACCGGCGACGTCCTGCTCAACATCGAGAACCTGTACGGGTCGAGCTTCAACGACCACCTGATCGGCGACAACGGCGCCAACATCATCGGCGGCGAACTCGGCGACGACACCCTAGTCGGCAACGGCGGCAACGACGTGCTTTCGGGTGAGGGCGGCAACGACCATCTCGATGGCGGCGACGGCGCCGACCGTCTCGTCGGCGGCGACGGTGCCGACACCATCCAAGGCGGCAACGACAACGACTCGATCGATGCCGGCACCGGCAACGACATCGTCTTCGGCGACGCGGGCAACGACACCATCACCGGTGGCACCGGCGACGACCAGCTCAGCGGCGGCGACGGCAACGATCTGATCATCGGCGGAGCGGGGGCCGATGCAATCCACGGCGGTGCCGGCAACGACACCGCCAGCTACGCCGGCTCCACGGCTGGCGTGACGGTCAGCCTGGCGACCGGCACCGGCACGGGCGGTGATGCCCAGGGCGATACCCTGACCGGGATCGAAAACCTCTACGGCTCCGATCAGAACGACGAGCTGACCGGCGATGCCGGGGCCAACACCTTGTCGGGCGGTGCCGGAAACGACGTGCTCACCGGCGGCCTTGGGGCCGACCTGCTGAAGGGTGGGGCTGGCAACGACACCTTCGTCTACACCTCGATCGCCGACAGCACGGTGGCGCCGGCGGGCAAGGACGTGATCGCGGACTTCACCACCGGCGACAAGATCGATCTGTCAGCGATCGATGCCGACGGCAATTCCGCCAATGGCGATACCGCCTTCAGCTTCGGCACCGGCGGCTTCACCGGCCACGCCGGTGAGCTGCGGATCGTCGACTTCCACAACGGCCTCCAGGGCGTCTATCTCGACGTCAACGGCGACAAGACCCCGGACGCGATCATCAACGTGATTTCCGACCACGCTCTGACGGCCAGCGACTTCGTGCTGTAGCGCCTGGAGGCACGCCCTCCATGTTGTGCGATCATCGGAAATCCCTCGACCCTGGCATCGCACCCACAGCCTCGCGCTCGGTCAGCGGTGGCTCGGCCTCGTCCGGCCCATCCAGCCGCCCGAGCTCGCGCAGGAGCGGCGACCGGTCGATGACGTGCCGGGCGACCAGGTGGATGACCAGGCCCTCCTTCTGCAGGCGGCCGCGGACCTCCCAGAGGCGACCACCGATGACGACGCGGCGGAACCGCTCATAGACCTGCGGCCAGACGATGATGTTGGCGATGCCGGTCTCGTCCTCCAGCGTGGCGAAGATCACCCCGCTGGACGTGCCTGGGCGCTGGCGGATCAGCACCAGGCCAGCGGTGGCGATCCAGGTGCCGTCCTTGGCGGCGCGCATCTCGGCCGTGGTGACGATGCCGTCGCCGGCGACGTGCCGGCGCAGCAGCGACATCGGGTGTGCTTTCAGGCTGAGGCGGAGCGACTGATAGTCCTGGATCACCTCCTCGCCGAGGGTCATCCCCGGCAGCAGGACCTGCGCCTCGCCGGCGAGCTCGACCGACGGCCGGTTGTCGCCGGGCCGCCGGCTCCGGTCGGCCGCTTCGAACAGCGGCAGCGGCACGTCGCCGAGGCCGCGGATGGCCCAAAGGGCTTCGCGACGGCCGAGGCCCATGGACCGCCAGGCATCGCCCTCGGCCAGGTGCTCCAGGGCCGCCACGGTGACCTCAGCGCGGCGCCAGACGTCGCGCAGCTCGCGGTAGCCGTCGCTGCGCGCGGCCGCGATCCGCGCCGCCTCGACCTCGCGCAGCCCCTTGACCTGGCGCATGCCGAGCCGGACGGCGAGGCCGCGGGTGCCCGATTCCAGGCTGCAGTCCCAATCGCTGTGGTTGACGTCGACCGGGCGGACCTCGACGCCATGCTCTCGCGCATCGCGGACCAGTTGCGCCGGCGCGTAGAACGGGGCACCACAAAGTTTTTCCGCCAATGCACCTTTTCCGGACAAACCAAGAACGCAGTTAGCCTGTAGCGGCAAACAGGTCGTCCCGCAGCCGGAGCGGCCAGTAGTCGAGCGGGGTTTCGGCAGCTTGCTCCCAGAGGTAGTCACCGGTCAGGCTGATGTGTTCCCAGCCCAGCGGAGAGACATGGGTCAGCAACTGATCGGGCACCAAGCGTCCCGTCGAGCGCAGGTGCTGCACGGCCCGTTCCATGTAGACCGTGTTCCAGTAGACGATCGCCGCGATCACCAGGTTGAGGCCGGAGGCGCGGAAGCCCTGGTTAAGCAGGGTGCGATCGGTGATCCGGCCCTGACGTTGGGTGTGGATGGCTTGGGCGAGGAAGTGCCGGGCCTCGCCCTTGTTGAGTCCGGCGCGACAACGGCGCCGGAGGTCCAGGTCCTCGAACCAGTCGAGCGTGAACAGCGTGCGCTCGATCCGGCCGATCTCCTGGAGCGCCAGGTCGAGCCGGTTCTGGCGTCGGTAGGCGGCGAGCTTCTTAAGGATCTCCGACGGCGCCGCGGTGCCGGCGTCGATCGACGCGACGGTGCGCACAGCTTCGTCCCAGCACTCAATGATGACGTCTGTCCGGATCGGCTTGCCCATGAGGTCCTTTAGACCCGGATACTGGCTCGCAGGCCCGATCGACGCCAGCTTGCGGTCTGCCAGGTCGCGCAGCCACGGCACGAAGCAGAAGCCGAGCATGTGGCTCAGGGCGAAGATATGGTCGCTGGCGCCGCCGGTGTCGGTGTAGTGCTCGGTGATTTTCAATGACGTGCCGTGCTGCATCAATCCGTCGAGCACATAGGGCGCCTCGGAGCCGGTCGAGGAGATCACCACGGAATGGTAGGGGCCGTGCTGGTCCGAGATATGAGTGTAGAAGCGGATGCCGGGGTCGATACCGTATTTGGCGTTGACGGCAGCCTGGCCTCCTTGGCCGCGACCGGTCCGAACGAACTGGCCGTCCGACGACGAGGTCGCGCCCTGGCCCCAGATGTCGGCGAAGGGATGAACATGGTGGGCATCTATGATCGCGGCAAGGGCGGCGCGATAGGTCTCCTCGCGCAGGTACCAATTGTGGGTCCAGGCGAGCTGGGCGTAACTGACGCCCTGCGAGGCGTTCGCCATCCGCTCAAGGCCGAGGTTGCTCGCATCGGCCAGGATCGCCGCCAACACGGCGTTCGGATTGTCATGCGGGCGGCCGCTGCGGAGATCGGTGAACGCCGACAGGAAGCCGGTACGGCGCGCCACCTCCGTCAGCAGCTCGGTGATCCGGATGCGGGGCAGGATGTCGTCAATCATGCGGTCCAGGCGCTCAGCCTCCGGCGGCGTAATCGCCGTCAGCGGTGTGATATGCAGCCTACCGTCGCGCAGCTCGACGCCGTTCACCTGGCCACGTTTCAACTGCCGCTCGAAGCGGCGAAGCCGCCAGTCGAGCAACTGCGTCCGCTCCTGCAGATAGGCATGGACGTCCAAGGTGAAGGGCAGCTTGGCCGCGGCGGCGGGGACGGCGGGTTTTGGCAGGAGGTAGCGGTCGAAGCGCTGATAGTTGCGGGTGCCGTCGATCCAGATGTCGCCGGAGCGCAGCCGGTCGCGCAGGGTGGCGCAGACCGCGACCTCGTAGCGGCGGCGATCGACCTTGCCGTCCTCGATCACCAGCGCCTTCCATTTCTTGTGCGAGAACGTCATCGGCGCCGTCGCGGGAATCTCGCCGCGGCCCTTGCGGTTCGCCTCGCGCAGAACCTCGATCGCGGCCAGCATCGGGTCGCGCGCCGTGGGCGCCTTGAAGGTGAAGGCCTCAAGGAAGGCCGGCGCGTATTTGCGCAACGTCATGTACTTTCCGGTGGCGGTGACCAGCGCATCCTCCTCCACGAACTCGGCCAGCGCCGCAACCTCGGGCTGGGCTTTCATCAGCGTCCACCATCCAACGTCGTGATCAATGGCGTCGAAGGCGTCAAGATCCTGCTCATGGGCATTTTGGAGGGCCGTCAGCGTCTGGTTGAACAGGCGCATCAGGCGGCCGACATCCTTCGCCGTCGCCTGATATTGCCGCTCCTTCCGCCGCTTGGCACGGGTGAACATGGCGCCAACCAGCTTGTCGAACATCTCGACCATGGCATCCGCCAGGCGGCTCTCCAGGTCGATCATCTGGGCAATCAGCGTCGCCCGGCGCCGACGGAGGCCATAGGCGCTCAGCAGGAAAGCCGGGGCGACAGCGCCCTCCCGCACGAACTGCCGGAACCGGTTCTCGTGGATCGCATCCGTCAGAGCCGGCTCGAGGCCGATCTGCCGGACACGATCGAGCCGTGCCAGGATCACGTTGATGTTGTCGGCGCTGGGCGATTCGGGGAAGCCCCGCAGCCAGGCCAGCGGCGTTCGCCCCAGCTCAGGGTCGTTGAGCAGCAGCATATCGACCTGCATCAACTGGTCCGGCATCAGCGACGCCACCAGGGCGTCTGCCGTGAGCCGCCGCGCCCGGTCACGGCCCGTGGCGCCGGCGTGCTCGATCGTCCCCGGCGCCGGCAGGATCAATTTCCGCTCGCGCAGCCCCGCCATCAGCGCGTCCGCGATCTCCAGGCCACGATCCGTCGACCAGGCTGCCTCGGCCGCGATATCGACCATCAGCGGCATGTCGGCTCGACGCGACGCTCGCAACCCGAGGCGCTGCGCCACCTCCTGGGCATGTCTCTCGCGGGTCTGCCGTCGACGCCCATAGTCGCGATACACCTCTGCCGGAACAGCGAGCTGCATCGCGAGATAGCGCAGCACCTCGTCCGGCACTCCCTCCCAGTCGCACAGGCCGAAGCCCCGGTGCCGCAGCAGGCAGAGTTGCACCGCAACGCCAAGGCGGTTTCGGTCACCGTGCCGGGCCAGAACGAATTCCAGATCCTCCGAGGCGAGCGTGTAGTGCTGGATCAGCGCTGCCCGGTCGGTCGGAATGTCGAAGAGCCGACGCCGCTCGTCGTCGGTCAGCAGATTGTACCGTGCCATCGAGACCCTCGGCAGAGAGCGTTCGGCTCAGACCACCTCAGCGCCGAAGGCGAGTCCAGCGGGAATGGTCCGCTCATCTCCGCAAGAGGATCGTCTATCGCACCCTCGCTCGAACCCCACCTCCCCAGACCTCAGCCTGACCGAGTTCTCACTTTGTCCGGCAAAAGGTGCATTGGCAGGAAAACTTTGAGGTGCCCCCAATATCGTGGAGTGGTCGAGCTACTAGCCCTACGGGGCGCGCAGCCAGACGCGGCTGTCGACGACGGATGAGGGGCAGGGCTATATCGGACAGCGGGACGACCCGGAGACGGGTCTGATCGACCCGGCCACCGGCAAGCCGGACCCGGAGCGGGGCCTGCTCTACCTCAACGCCCGCTACTACGACACGGAGATCGGGCGGTTCATCTCACCGGACTGGTGGGACCCGACCATGGCCAGCGTCGGCACCAACCGATACGCCTATGCCGGAAACAACCCCATCGGCAGCTCAGATCCATCTGGGCATATCAAGGGGGGCGAAGGTCACGACTGGAATGGTGACCCAGCGGCCCACACTCATGACAATACCACGAGTAATATGAGCGGTGGCGGGGATGGGGCTGGCTACAATCCCCGCATAATGCAAGATCGCTTTGATCGAGCGGCTTGGCTGAGCTACCGGGGAATAGGATTCTTTGGGGGAATAGGTGAATCCATCGGGGGAATCTTCAGCAGAACCGAGAGGCTAGGTGCTGCTAGGGATTTCGCATCGTGGCGATCGGCGATGGCGTTTAATCCAAGAGATCGGCAACTGGCGGACGCGGAGCCACATACGTGGGAATACTATCAAGTACGCCCCACTCTCGGTCAAGTGGATGTGTTTATACGCGGAACTCCAACGAATGACGCTTTTACTAACAGCACTTACGCTCTTGGTTCGTGGGTGTTGGGACTATTCAACGCAACGAAAGATACAACTCCGCCGACAGCCGGAGATTTGCCAGACTTTGATTGGGACGATCCAACGAAGCCGCCGACTAGTCCAGACGGGACGGCCTGGGCATGGAAGGGGAAGCAACCCCCTGGAGGCGAATTTGGAGCCTGGGTGAATCCGGATAATCCTGATCAAAAGTCTGCATCCCGATCTCAACCATCCGCCTGGGGTTGACCCGCATTGGGATTGGAATGATCGTGAAAAGCAGCCGCCCGGCTGGAGGACGTTCCCCGACGGATCGTTTGTACCCAAATGAAAGAAGTAGAAATGGGCGTGCACCTCAGATTAGATATAGATCGGACCCATCCATATTTGGCTGAGGTAATAGACCAATCTGGACTCGCACTAACGAAACTAGAGCGCAGGCTGCATCTTGGGGAGGTGATCGCTCTGAGTTCAACCAGAATTCAGTTAGAACGGCCATACGACTTCAAGGTAGCTCAAGATATGCAAAAAAGAGCTAAATTTGGGCTTCAACCTACGGATTCTGCGGCAAAGGAACTTGCAGATACTCTAGTCACCACAAAATTAGGATTCGCGCTTTGTTTTGATCCAATCAGAGATTTTGAAGCTCCGGGCTCTACAGTCGGCGAAATCGTTGATATTGAAGGCAAGTTGTTCTACGGATTAAATATGATTGATAGCAATATTGAAAAAATTTGTGATTTTATAAATGAAAATACTTTAAGTTGGTATTTTTGGATGACAATATTGGATTGTAGATGTATTGAGAAAAAGGCGATTAATCTAGAAGCAATTCAAAACTCCAAGATAATGGCTTTTGGAGCGTATGATGGGGAGGGGTATATTTTTTGGCAAGAGTCCTAAAAGCTGTTTTGCGCTGTATATTTTTGGTATTCGGTGGCGGTGCATTAAATTAGTATCGCCGTTCGATCGTGAGCGCCAGCTCTGCTTATCGACGTCGAAAAGTCCCTCTTTCTGGATTGCCGCTTGTCGGCCCCCAGTTCGACGTGCTCGATATCGCGAGCATCAAGACCGTCGGCCACCATCCTTTCCACTTACGGCAATTTGGAAATCGGCCAACTCCCCCATCTGATCAGAAAAAAGGGGGGAACGCACCCCCTGTCTGTGCTTGGAGGAGATGCGTTACACAGGCGGAATAATGCGTCGGTCGAGATCGGGCGGCATAGTGATGGTCATCCGAATAGGGCTCGTTACAAGAACTGTACGTAGGCGCCCGACACGAGAACGAAAGAGCAACCCGACTGGTCAAGCAGCGACCCGGAAGTCCGTTGAGGTTCTACGCAGAGGCCGGAAGGCTCCCGGAGGGGGCAGATCCTGGTGGTTCCAGTCGTAGGTGCCGATCAGGTTGATGTGCTCCCAGATCTGCGGCGAGCCATGGCGCAGAATCTCGTTCGACAGCTCATGGCCCTCTATGAGCAGCTGGTTGACCACGCGCGACAGGCAAGCGGTGCTCCACAGGATGATGGCGCTGACCACCAGATTGAGGGCCGAGGCCCGGAACGCCTGGTTCTCGAAGGCGGCGTCGTGGATCTCGCCACGTTGATGGAAGAACACCGCTCGGGTCAGCTTGTGCCCGGCCTCGCCCTTGTTCAGCCCGGCCCGGCAGCGGGCTCGCAAGGCGGGGCCGGAGTACCATTCGATCATGAACAGGGTGCGCTCGATCCGCCCGATCTCGCGCAGGGCCTTGGACAACAGGTTGGTCTTCGGCATGGCGGCCAGCTTCTTCAGCACCACCGACGGCGCGGCCTCGCGGCCGTCGATCGACAGGCCGATGCGCAGCACCTCGTCCCGGCCTCGCGGATTACCTGTTCGTCGATCCGACCGCCGATATGCTGGCGCAGCAGTGGGTCGGCGTCGCCGAAGGTGTACAGGGACCAATCCTTCAGGTCGCGCAGCCGCGGCACCAGGCGCCGGCCCAACACCGCGAAGAGGGCGAAGACGTGGTCGGTGGCGCCGCCGGTGTCGACATAGTGCTCAGCGATGTCAAGCTGGGACGCGTGTCCGTAGATGCCGTCCAGCACATGGGCCGCCTCGCTCTCGGTGACGCTGATTGGAAGGATGTGATAGTGCCCGTGCTGGTCGGAGACCCAGGTGTAGAACTTGCCGCCGGGCCCGTGGCTGTAGTGGGTGTTGACGTCGCTGCGTTTGCCGGCCCGGCCCGCGGCAGCGAAGAACTGGCCATCGGAGGACGAGGTCGTACCTTCGCCCCAGAGACGGGCATAAGGATGCGCCAGCTGGGCGTTGATGATCCGGGCGAGGCCGGCCTTGAACGCGGCGTCGTGGGCGTGGAACTGCCGGCACCAGCCGATCTGGCGGGCGGTCACCCCGGCCGAGGCGTCGGCCATGCCCTTCAGCCCAAGATTGGTGGCGTCGGCGAGGATGCCGGCATGCAGCACCTGGATGTTGCGCGGCAGGTCGCCGGTGCGCAGGTGGGTAAACGCCTCGGAGAAGCCGGTCCAGGCATCAACCTCGGCGATCAGCTCTGTGATCCGCACCGGGGGCATCCGGTCGAGGATCAACCATTTGGCGGCCTCGGCCGCCTTGGGCACGGCCGCGCGGTCCGGCGAGACCACCAACTTGGCATCGACAAGGCGGACGCCCTTAAGCTTTCCGCCGCGGGCGCGATTCGCCAGCTGCTGCAGCTTGAGGGCCAGCTCCTGCCGCTTCTCGGCGAGCCAGGCGACGGGGTCGGGCGGCACGCCGAGGCGCAGGTCATCCTCCTCCTTGCGGGCGGCGACAACGGAAGGCGGTACCAGATCGGCGGTGAGTGGCCGGAAGGTGCGGCCACCCTCCACCGAGACATCGCCCGACCGCAGCCGATCGCGCAGCACTACCAGGGTCGCGACCTCGTACAGCTTGCGGTCCGGCTTGCCAGCGGAGAACACTGCCTTGCGGATCTTGTCCGCCAGATGGCCGACCGGCGGCTTGGCCGACAACCCCCGGCGCCCCTCACGGTGCAATTGCCGCAGTAGCTCAAGGGCCGCCAGCAGAGGATCGCGCCGTCGGGCGGAACGGAACACGAAGGCCTCGATGAACGCCTGGCCGCAGCGCCGGATCTTATCTGATCGCTCCGCGACTTCGACGAGCGGATCCGGCTCGGCCGTGCCCTCGAAGCTTTCGAGCTCCGCCTGCGCCTGCATGAGGCGGTGCCAGCCAATCCGCTCGTGCAGCAGATCGATGGCATCGCTATCGGTGTCGTTGGCCTCGCTGAGGGTGCGCAGCGTGTCACGGAACAGCCGCAGCAGGTCCCCCGCGGCCCGGCCGGTCTCGAGATGGCGCTGGTTGCGGCGCGATCGGGCCTTGGCGAACTGCCGGCCCACCAGCCGGCAGAACATCGTCACCGCCGCGTCGGTCAGACGGAACCCGAGGTCGATCAACTGGGCCCCCACGGTGGCGCGCCGGCGTCCGGCGTTCAGGTCGGCGGCGAGATGGGCCGGGGTGGCGTCGCCCTCGAAGGTTTCTGCTGCCGCGGTGGCGTACCTCAGAGCCCAAGGGGCGTCACAACACCATGTCCTGGCCGGTGATCGGGATGGGCGAATGGACCTCGATGGCGAAGTCAGCGACCTTGTCGCCGTCGAGGTCGGCGTAGAGCAAGCTGATACCGGTGCCGCCGTTCTGGACCACGACCTCATGGCCGATGCCGGTGAACGCGCCGCCGGCGGTGTAGACGAAAGCCGTGTTGCCGTTCGCCGCGTTGCCATCGGCGTCGATCGCCACAAGGTCGATCTTGTCCCCCTGGGCCCGCGAGAAATCCAGGATGACGTCGCGGCCCGCTGTCGCCACCGTGCTGTCGCTGACGGCACGATACATGAAGGTATCGGCATAGCCCCCGCCGGTCAGGTGATCGGCACCTGTGTTGCCGAGAAGCGTGTCTGAGGTATCGCTTCCGGTCAGCGTATCGTCGTGGATCGAGCCATAGATCGCCTCGATTCCGGACAGGGTGTCGCCCTGGGCCTCGCCGCCCGACCCGGTGCCGGTGGCCAAGTTGACGGTCACGCCTGCGGCACTGGTGTGGTAGTAAGCCCAATCGAATCCGTCACCGCCGCCGATGACATCGGCGCCGGCGCCACCGACAAGGCGATCGTTGCCGTCGCCCCCGCCCACGAGGTCGTTGCCGCCCAGGCCATAGGAAGAGTCGTTCCCGCCATACAGCACGAGGTGTTCATTGCTGGCCGACCCGATCAGCCGGTCGACCTCTTCGGTCGCATCGACATTTTCGATGCCCATCAGGACATCCCCTTCGGCATCTCCGCCATGAGCCGTGCCCTGGGTCAGATCGATCGTAATGCCGGCGGAATACCAATAATAAGCGGTATCGTCGGTGCCCGCCCTGCCATCCAAGATGTCGGCGCCGGCGTCTCCTTCCAGATTGCTGCCGTATTGCCCAGCAATCAGCATGTCGTTTCCGGCTTCGCCCGTCATCGAGAAGGAGCCCTGCAACACGTCGTCGCCGGCCCCGCCATGGAATTGCTGTGCGTGCCCATCGCCAACCAGATGGTCATTGAACTGCGACCCAATGAGAATGCCGATGCCGGCCCCGACCAGCCAATCGCCTTCGGCCTCGCCGCCATGCCCGGCCACGGCATTCTCCAGATGAAACGAAACACCTGCGCGCGTGACGTCGACCGTCTGCACGGCGGTAAGGTCGATGTTAACCCCAGCGGTCGATGTCCCGTAATCGGCTCTCGTGTTGAAGTTGTTGACGGAATTGGTCACGGTCCCGATGCCGTTGGCGATCGTGAGGTCGCCATCGATCAGAAGATCGGCCCCGGCCCCGCCGATCAAGATATCGTCTTTGTCACCACCAGCGAGAATATCGTTCCCGCCGCCGCCGATGAGATCGTCGCTCCCACCTTTTCCGTACAAAATGTTGTCTTTGCTGTCGCCGGTCAGCACGTCGGTATAGGAGCTGCCAATCAAGTTCTCGATCCCGACGAGAATGTCACCCTGGCCGTTGTCGCCTTCGCGCCCCACGCCGGTCAGGTGCATCGCGATCCCGAACCGCGTGATGTCGAGCGTCGCGGTATCGGAGAGCGTCACGCGGACGGTTTGGTTTCGCTCGGCATAGGAGACGGTGTCGCGGTCCCCGGCATGGAGCACGACGGTGCCGACATCCTCCGTCACGTCAAGCGTTCCGCCGATCAGGATGTTGATCCCTGTGCCGCCGCTCAGAACATCGTTTCCGGCCTCACCGGCAAGCACATCGTCGCCAGCCAGGCCGGACACCGTGTCGTCGCCAGCGCTGGCGACACCGATCAGCAGATCCGGAGCGCTCGTCCCGATGATGTTTGCCACTATCCCCTCATTTTTTAAAATTCGCTTAAAATCCTATTCCAGAATTTGCCTCCGTGGCGGCGCTCTTTGCAAGCGCCTGCAACGACGGTCTGGGCAGCTAGAAAACGCATGCCCCGACCTGCCGCAGCTGTTCCTCGCATTTCAGGGAGAATCGCCACTAGGTCTCGGCACCATCCTGGTCGCCGGATTGCCGCGACTGGTCCGCTCGGCTGCGCGCCTCCTCCGGAGGAGGCCGCTGATCGGGCTTCGTCGATTTTTCCTGACCCGAGCGGGCCCACTTGGATCTGCGCGACGCGTCCTTCTCGGCCGAGGCCCTTGTGCTGGTCGCTCGCCGGTCGCGACAGGGGTTGCCGCCGGGTGGCGATGGCTGCAAATTAAGCCATATTTTCCCAGGTTTCATATCGGCCCCAAGGCGCCGACGCATTCGTCGAATCAATAGGGGGCCGCTCCGATGACGACGCTCAACCTCTCGTCCCTGACCTGCCTGACGACCAGCATGGACACGAGCCTCTATGCCGGCTCGATCTCCAGCAACGGCAGCCTGGTCGGGGTACATGGGCTGGAGAACTCTTACCTCGAAGCTGGAATCGCGCTCATCGACACGCACGGGACTGCGATCCTCGACCTGCCTGCCACATCGATACTCACAAATACAACTACCCCTTCCTATCTATCGTTCTCCGATGATGGCCGATATGTCGTCTATAGCCTTCAAGATCTTGGCCATAACTACATTTATAGCTTAGATCTAATAGGCGGAACAACGCAGAAATTTGCGGATTCATACGGATATTACGATGAAGCTGGTAACTATCACGACCCCGAATTCTTAGAAGGTCAGATATCCCATGATGGAAACTATATTTTACTATACGGAAGCAGCGAGGCCCTCAATCTGGGCGGCATAGATACGCTTGGACTCTTCGTGCGGGACGTCAGATTGGGAACAACCACTCTGATCTCCCAATCCGCGGCTCAACCTAGCGTGCCCGTGATCTCGGCCAATGATCGGTTCGTCGCATTCACTGGCTTCAGCGGCTCGTACTTCGCCATCCAGGTGCGCGATCTGGCGCTCGGCACCACGACGAACGTATCGGTGGCATCCGATGGCGGGGAGGCGAACGGCAATTCCAGCCATGCCGCGATGTCTGGGGATGGCCGCTATGTGGCCTTCGAAAGCGACGCGAGCAACCTGGTCACCGGCGACACCAACGGCGCGAGCGATATCTTCCTGGTCGACAAGGATATCGGCGACTT
>NZ_JBYRFX010000076.1:0-18181 GCF_057815775.1 Inquilinus sp. | reverse complement strand
CGACCTGGCGGCGATCGAGGCCTGGCTGCTGCAGGCGCTGGGCGACCTGGCCCGCCGCCACCGGCTGGCCGCCTTCGTCGCCACCGGCTACGGCACCAGCGGCGTGCTGGTCGACGACACCGGCCCGGCACTGCCGATGATGGACTACGAAGCCGCGGCGCCCGGCTGGCTGGCCGAGACCTATGCCGCCGAGGCGCCGTCCTTCGCCGAGACCGGCTGCAGCATCGATCCCGGGGCGCACCGCCTGGCCAAGCAGTTGCTGTGGCTGGAGCGCGACTTCGCGGAGGGTTTCGCCCGCGCCCGCTGGCTGCTGACCCTGCCGCAATACTTCGCCTGGCGGCTGGGCGGCGTGCCGGCCAGCGAGATCACCACCCTGGCGGCGCAGACCCATCTCTGGAACCCGGCGGCGGGCGGTTTCACCGGCCTCGTCGGCCGGCGCGGCTGGGACCGGCTGATCCCGCCCCGCCGCAATGCCTGGGACGTGTTGGGCACGATCAAGCCGGACCTGGCCGCAACACACGGACTGCCGCCCGACCTGGCCCTGCTGTGCGGCGTGCATGACAGCAACGCCAACTACCACCGCTTCCTGGCCGCCGGGCTGGGCGACGTGCCGCTGCTGTCGACCGGCACCTGGATCATCGGCTTCCGCCCCGGGCTGGATCTCGGCCGGCTGGACGGGCGCCGCGGCATGGTCGCGAATGTCGATGTCGAGGGCCGGCCGATCGGCTGCACCCTGCATATGGGCGGCCGGGAGTGGGAGCGGATCGCCGGGGAGCACCCGGCCGAGGCGTCGCCGGCCGACATCGCAGCACTGGTCGCGGCCGGCACCATGGCGCTGCCCGGCTTCGTCGACAGCGACGGGCTGTTCCCGGACAGCGGCGGCCGCGGCGAGATCCTGGGCCCGCCGCCGGACGGATCCGCCGGACGCGCAGCGCTGGCCACGCTGTACACCGCCCTGGCCTGCGACGCGGCGCTGGACCTGCTGCAGGCTGGCGACCGGGTGATCGTCGATGGCGGCTTTGCTGCCAACCCGCTGTTCGCGCCGCTGCTGGCGGCGCTGCGCCCGGGCCGCCGGGTCGAGGTCTCGGCCGCGCCGGACGGCAGCGCCGTCGGCGCCGCGCTGCTGTGGGCCCGTAACCGCGGCACCGGCGGTGCCGTGGTGCCGCTGGCATCCGCGCCGCCGCTGGCCGTGCCGGGGTTGGCCGCCTATGCCGGACGCTGGCGGTCGCTGACTGGCGCGGCGGACCGCGTGGCGCTATAGATCGGACGTATTCACCTGCTGCCCGTTCAACGATAAGCCCGAGGAAACCGATGCCTGCCCCCAGCCACCTCGCCCTGCGCCAGGGCATCATCGACATCTGCCGCGAGATGAATTCGAGCGGGTTGAACCAGGGCACCTCGGGCAATGTCTCGCACCGCATCGATGGCGGCATGCTGATCACCCCGACCAGCCTGCCCTACGACCAGATGCAGCCGGAGGACGTCGTCGAGATGTCGTTCGACGCCAGCTACGAGGGCCGGCGGATGCCGTCCTCGGAATGGCGCTTCCACCGCGACATCCTGAAGAACCGAGATGACGCCAATGTGGTGCTGCACACCCATTCGGTGTTCTCGACCACCCTGGCGGTGCATGAGAAGGGCATCCCCTGCTTCCATTACATGGTGGCGGTGGCCGGCGGCATCGACATCCGCTGCGCCCCCTATGCCTGCTTCGGCACGCAGGAGCTGTCGGATTACGCGCTGACCGCGCTGGAGGGCCGCACCGCCTGCCTGCTGGGCCATCACGGCCTGATCGTGCTGGCCGAGAATTTCGCCCGGGCGATGTGGCGGGCGATCGAGGTCGAGGTGCTGGCCAAGATGTATGTCCACGCCCTGGCGATCGGCGAGCCGCCGCGGCTGACCGAGGCCGAGATGATCCGGGTGATGGAGCAGATGCGGCGCATGAGCTACGGCCAGGCGCCCGACATCGACGGCGTCGACGACACGCCGCGGCCGCGCAGCATCGCCTGACGCGCCCTTGCGCATGACGCTGAGGTTGGTGCTCGCCGCGGTCGCATGGGCGGCCGCGGCCTACTGCCCCGCCAGGGCCGACCCCACGCCGTCGATCGATGCCGAGGTGATCGCCGTCAACACCGACGCGGCGAACACCGTGGCGATGGTGCTGATGGTGACCGGGACCGGGCTGACGCCGACCGACATGCTGCACAGCTCGGACCGTTGCGACGGTGTCGGCTACGATCAGACCGGCAGTGACGGGTTCGGGCAGGCCTGCTACCGGATCACCCTCGTCGAGGATCTCGAACCCGTCTCCGGCCTGTCCTACGAGCAGCTGTTCAAGCACGGCACGACCAGCTTCCTGCTGCTGCACTACCGCACGCCGATCGAGCCGCCCTACGCCCGCAGCGTCAGGATCGACATCAGCTTCAAGCTCTGGAACGACGTGGTGCGCAACCCGCACCCCGAGACCGACACGGACCTGACCGGGTTTCCGGAGACGGCCTTCCCGGACCCGGGCAACCCCTGGGCGCCGATCTACACCTACCAGGACCGGCGGCTGAACGCGCTCTATGACGGCCTGACCAGCCGCCCGCGCGTCACCGGCGACCGCGCCCTGCGGGGCCTGATCGCCAAGGCGGAACAGGATTGGGTGGCCCTGAAGCAGGCGGATTGTTCGAACGCGCTGCTGCAGGATCGGACCCAGATCGACCGCTGCCGGGTGCAGCGCACGGTGAATCGCATCGACCAGTTGCAGGCGTTGCGCCAGAGCCTGGCCGGCACGTCGAAGCCGGTGACGCCATGACCCTGCGCGGGATGGCCGGAGGCGTGCTGGCGCTGGCGCTCGCCGGCCTGGCCTGGGTCCAGCCCGCCCGGGCGGAAGCCGTCTGGACGATGGAGATCCTGGCGGCGGATGTGACGCCGTCCCAGGTCCATCTGCTGCTGCGCCAGACCGCCGAGGGCGGCATCGACCCGCTGCCCGAAGGCGATTGCGACAGCAGCCTGGCCAACATCGGCGAGACCAGCACCGAATGCTACAAGCTGGAGATGGTCGAGAACGGCGCCCCGATCGAGCGCTACTCCTACCGGATCCTGGAAACCCGCGGGATGACCAGCTTCCTGCTTGTGACCTATCCCTCGGCCGTCGCCGGCGACCGGCGGTTCAGCCTGGGCCTCGAATACAACGGCTTCAACAACCCCGATCCGAATGCCGTGTTCGTGCTGTCCGACTTCGACAACGGCACGCTGGACCCGAAAGACCCGTTCGACTTTCTTCGCCGCCTGTATCGGCGCCAGTTGGACACCCTGGCCGGGATCATGCTGGCCAATGCCGAGACCGGCGACCATGCCTTCGCCGCGGCACAGAAGGCGTGGGCGCAGTTCGTCGAAAGCGACTGCGTGCTGGCTGCCCGCCTGGCCGGCGAAGCGGCCCGCAGCCGCTGCCTGGCCGACCGCACCCTGGAGCGGATCGACCAGCTGGACGACAAGTTCGAGCCGGACTGAGCCCGCCTGCGACACCGATTCTACGGAACTTCCCCCCGCATCAACCCTTTCTCGGTCACGCGTTCGCGATTCCGCGATTCTGGAGAAAAGATCATGCGTTCCATTCGCCTGCCCCTGGTTGCTGCCGCCACCGTCGCGCTCATGGCCGGCCCGGTCTTCGCGCAGGACGTCCAGAACCTGCTGGATCAGGCCGGCAATGCGCTCGACAAGGCCGGCCGCACCGTGCAGCAGGGCTATCAGGACACCGCAAAGTCGATCGACGAGGCCATCGCCAACCCGCAGAACCCGTCCTACGGCTCGCTGGCCAGCCGGCTGGTGCAGTCCGAGGTGCTGGATTCGGCCAACCGGCCGATCGCCGAGATCGCCGATTTCGTAATCGCGCCGAACGGCCATGTGGTGCTGGCGATCATCCGCATCGGCGGCACGCTGGGCATCGGCGGCCGGCTGGTCGCCGCTGATTACGGCCAGCTGACCCCGGTGCTGCTGAAAGGCCACCCGGCCTTCGTCTACAAGGGCGACCTGGGCGCCCTGCCAGACTACAAGGTCGCCACCAACTGACCGGCCCGACCGGAACCTGCCCCGATTCTGACATGAACCTCACCACACCGTAAGTTGAACCCCCACCCCGCCGCGCCGATAGTCGCGGCGGGTCGCGACATCAGCCGTTCTCGAAAAGCTGATGCCGCCGGTCGTCCTGCGGGCCTGCCCAGCCCGGTTCGGTGGCGTGGCCCGTGGGGGGCCGACGGATCGATGCTCGCACATGTTGTCGCCGCACCGGCCGGTCTGGCCGGCCAGCAATCCCATGCCTGCGGTCCGGTGGTTCGGCCATGATCGCGGGCGCCGTGATTCCGTCCCTGCTGCTGGTCCTGCCGCTGCTGGGCTGCCTGTATCTCCTGGCCAGCGCGCTGCTGGTCGACCGCTATGCGGCGCGGCGGCCGCGGGCCGCGACGGCCTTCCCGTCAGTCACGGTGCTGAAGCCGCTGCATGGCGCCGAGCCGGGCCTGTATGAGAACCTGGCCAGCTTCTGCACCCAGGATTATCCGGGACCGGTGCAGCTGGTGTTCGGCGTCACCGACCCGCGCGATCCCGTCGTTCCCGTGGTCGATCGGCTGCGCCGCGCCTTCCCGCAGGCCAGGATCGACCTGGTGATTGACCCCCGCCGGCGCGGGTCGAACCCGAAGATGTCCAACCTGGTCAGCATGGCCGGGACGATCCGGCACGACATCGTGGTGCTGTCGGACAGCGATATGCGGGTGCGGCCCGACTATCTCCGCCAGGTGGTGGGCGAGCTGCAGCGCCCGGGAACCAGTGGCGTGACCTGCCTGTACCATGGCGTCGCCGCAGCCGGGATCTGGTCGCGGCTCGCGGCGCTGGCCATCGACACGCATTTCCTGCCCGGCGTGATGGCCGGCCTCAGCTTCGGCCTGGCCCGGCCCTGCTTCGGATCGACCATCGCCCTGGCGCGGGACACCTTCGATTCGATCGGCGGGGCCGCAGCCTTCGCCGACCAGCTGGCCGACGATCATGCGATGGGGGCGGCGATCCGCGCGCAGGGCGGCGGTGTTGCCGTCCCGGCCTTCACCATCGGCCATCTCTGCAGCGAGGGCTCGTTCCGGGCGCTGTGGGCGCATGAGCTGCGCTGGGCCCGGACGATCAAGAGCGTCGACCCGGTCGGCCATGCGGGGTCGCTGGTCACCCACGCCCTGCCGCTAGCGCTGATCGCCTGGATCCTGGGCGCCGGCGCGCCCGCCCTGGCCCTGGCCGCCCTGGCCGTCGCCGGCCGACTCGCGCTGTGCGTGCGGCTGGAACGCGCTTACGGCCTGCAGCGCCATCCTTACGCCTTGATTCCGTTGCGCGACCTTTTGTCCTTCGCGGTGTTCGTGACCAGCTATCTCGGCCGTTGCGTCGACTGGCGCGGCCACCTGTACCAGCTGGTGCCGGACGGCACGCTGGCAGCGAATCGTAGACCGCCCGCGCAATGACGAGCCCTCCTTCCGCCGTCCTCCACCCCAGCGCCAGCGACGCCGGTCCGGTCCGCTTCGGACGCCCGCCCGGTCCTCGTGAAATTTTAGAGATTCCATAAGTTGAGCCAACTGCGTAGGTTGCCCATCATCATTCCGGACGCCGGTCCTCTGTTCCGGATCCGGCGTGGACGATTGGCGTGCTCACCATTTCAGGCCTTTTTGTCCGGCGGTGGCCGGGTGGATGCCGAGGGCACAGGTGAACCGCGCGGGCACGGGACGATGACCACGTTTGAATTCCTGCTGCTGAGTCTGGCCTTGATCCTGTCGCTGCTGGGGTGCGTGTACCTGGCGGTGGCTGTCGGGCTGGTCGGCCGGCAGGCAAGGCGACGCGGGCCTGCTCCCGGTGCGTTTCCCCCGGTGACCGTGGTCAAGCCGCTGCATGGCGCGGAGCCCGGCTTGTACGAGAACCTGGCCTCGTTCTGCACCCAGGACTATCCCGGCCCGGTCCAGATCCTGCTCGGCGTCGCCGATGCGCGCGACCCCGCCGTCGCGGTGGTGGAGCAGCTGCGCCTCGCCTTCCCCCAGGCAGTGCTGGAGCTGGTGATCGATCCGCGCCGGCACGGGTCGAACCGCAAGGTCTCCAATCTGATCAACATGTCGGACCGGATCCGGCATGAGATCGTCGTGTTTTCCGACAGCGACGTGCGGGTGGCGCCCGACCATCTGCGCCAGATGACGGCGGAGCTGCAGGCCCCCGGCGTCGGCTGTGTCACCTGCCTGTATCATGCCGTGCCGACCGGCGGCATCTGGTCGCGGCTGATCGGGCTGGGCATGGACACCCATTTCACGCCCAGCGTAATCGTCGGCCTGGGCCTGCACATGGCGCGGCCCTGCATCGGCACCACCATCGTGCTGACCCGCACCGTGCTGGCCGAGATCGGCGGGCTGGCCGCCTTCGCCGATTTGCTGGCCGAGGACCACGCGATCGGCGCGGCGGTCTGGGCCACCGGCCGCCGCGTGGCGGTGCCGCAGCAGCTGATCGGCCACCTGTGCAGCGAGGATTCGATCGGCTCGCTGTGGGCGCATGAACTGCGCTGGGCCCGCACGATCAAGAGCATCGATCCGCTCGGCTATGCCGGGTCGCTGATCACCCATCCTTTCCCGCTGGCCCTGGTCGCCTGGACTCTGGGCGGCGGGCTGACGGCCCTGGCCGTGGCGGTGCTGGCACTGGCCGGCCGGATCGCACTGTGCATCCGGCTGGAACGCGCCTACATTCTGCCGCGCCATTCCTACGCGCTGGTCCCGGCGCGCGACCTGCTGTCCTTCGCGGTTTTCATCGTGAGCTATCTTGGCCACGGCGTGAACTGGCGGGGACATCTGTACCAACTTGTCCCTGACGGGACCCTGATGACGGATCGGAGGCCCCCCTCCCCATGACGATGAAGACACTGTTCCTGCAAGCGCCGTCCTTTGACGGCTTCGACGGCGGCGCCGGGTCGCGATACCAGGCGAAGCGCGAGATCAAGTCCTTCTGGTATCCGACCTGGCTGGCCCAGCCGGCTGCGCTGGTCGAGGGATCGAAGCTGATCGACGGCGCGCCGTCGCGCACCACCCCCGCCGCCGTCGCCGCCCAGGCCAAGGACTACGAGCTCGTCGTCCTGCACACCTCCGCGCCGTCCTTCGCCTCCGACGTCAAGATGATCGAGGCGATGAAGGCGGTGAACCCGAACCTGAAGGCCGGGCTGGTCGGCGCCAAGGTGGCGGTCGACCCGCACGGCAGCATGGACGGGTCGCCGTTGATCGACTTCGTCGCGCGCAACGAGTTCGACTTCACGATCAAGGAAGTCGCCGACGGCCGCGACATGTCGACGATCGACGGCCTGACCTATCGCAACGCCGAGGGTGTGGTGATCCACAACCAGGAGCGGGCGATCCTCGAGAACATGGACAAGCTGCCCTTCGTCAGCCCGGTCTATCACCGCGACCTGAAGATCGAAGACTACTTCATCGGCTATCTGAAGCACCCCTACCTCTCGATCTACACCGGCCGTGGCTGCAAATCGCGTTGCACCTTCTGCCTGTGGCCGCAGACCGTGGGCGGGCACCGCTACCGCACCCGCAGCGTCGGCCATGTGATCGACGAGATCCGCTGGGCCAAGCAGACGATGCCGCAGATCCGCGAGTTCTTCTTCGACGACGACACCTTCACCGACGACCTGCCGCGCGCCGAGGCCATCGCCAAGGAGCTGGGCAAGCTGGGCATCACCTGGTCGTGCAACGCCAAGGCCAATGTGCCGCGCGAGACCCTGAAGGTGCTGCGCGACAACGGCCTGCGGCTGCTGCTGGTCGGCTATGAATCCGGCAACCAGCAGATCCTGTTCAACATCAAGAAGGGCATGCGGATCGAGGTCGCCAAGCAGTTCACCAAGGACTGCCACGAGCTGGGCATCCAGATCCACGGCACCTTCATCCTGGGCCTGCCGGGCGAGAACAAGGACACGATCCAGGAGACGATCCGCTTCGCCACCGAGATCAACCCGCACACCATCCAGGTGTCGCTGGCCGCGCCCTATCCCGGCACCTTCCTGTACAACCAGGCGCTGGAAAATGGCTGGCTGGACGAGGCGAATGCCGAGCTGGTCGACGAGAAGGGCGTGCAGATCGCACCGCTGCACTACCCGCATCTGAGCCACCAGGAAATCTTCCATTCGGTCGAGGACTTCTACCGGCGCTTCTACTTCCGCGCGCCGAAGATCGCCTCGATCGTCGGCGAGATGGTGCGCAGCCCGGACATGATGAAGCGCCGGCTGCGCGAGGGCGTGGAGTTCTTCCGCTTCCTGCGGGAACGCAAGGCGGCCGCGCACTGACGCTACTCGCGGTCACCGCCGACGATTTCGGCATCGCCGGCGAGGTCAATGAGGCGGTCGAGCTGGCGCATCGCGAGGGCATCCTCAGCGCCGCCAGCCTGATGGTGGCCGGGCCGGCGGCGGCAGATGCCGTCACCCGCGCCCGCCGCCTGCCGCGCCTGCGGGTCGGCCTGCACCTGGTGCTGATCGAGGCATGGCCGATGCTGCCGCCCGAGCAGGTGCCGGACCTGGTCGATTCCAGCGGCCGCTTCCGCATCGACATGGCCCGGCTCGGGCTGGAGATTGCGCTGCGGCCGGCCGTGCGGCGGCAGCTGCATGCCGAGATCGAAGCCCAGTTCGCCGCCTATGCCGCGACCGGGCTGCCGCTGCAGCATGTCGACGCCCACAAGCACTATCACCTGCACCCCGTGATCGCCTCGGCGGTGATCGCCATCGGCCGGCGCCACGGCATGCGCAGCCTGCGCGTGCCGGTCGAGCCCACCGCCATCCTGGCCGCGATCGAGCCGGGGCCGCGTCGGGCGTTGGCCGCGGTCGCCGCCCCCTGGGCCCGGCTGCTGCGCCGCCGTGCCCGCCGCGCCGGCCTGGTCACGCCGGATGCCGTGTTCGGCCTGGCCTGGTCTGGCGCCATGACGGCGGAGCGGGTCGCCGGACTGCTGCACCGGCTGCCGCCGGGCCGGGTCGAGATCTACACCCACCCTGCGACCTCCGGCGGTTTCGACGGCGCCGCGCCGGGCTATCGCTATGCCGATGAGCTGGCGGCCCTGCTGGCGCCGGAGTGCATCGCCGCCGCCCGCCGGCCGGGCATCCGCCTCGGCGGCTACGCCGACCCGGCCTGAGGCCGACCCGGCCTGAGCCCTCGTCCGGCCTTCCCGCCGCCTGATGAAAACCATCTTCCCGGGGCATCAATGCATTGCCCGGCAGGGGTTCCGGCGATGATCGCGAACCGGTCCGGGGCAGAGGGAGGGCTTCCGATGCGTGCGACCCGATACGTCATCATCCTGCTGGCCTTGCTCGCGCCCGGCAGCGCGCTGGCCATGACCACCTATGTCTACTGCATCAACGAGCGGATCGAGGTCGACCCGCGCGACCCGCAGGAGATGCGCTCCGACCGCGGCGATTCGGAGATCTGCATCATCGGCCCGAGTTTCGATTTCGGACCGGATGCCACGCGCTGGGTCGAGGCCAATCTGCACAAGGGCGTCGGCGGGGCCTGCACCTGCAAGTGATGCGGTAAGGACCTTATCCGCCGGCCAGCAGGCACGCCGCCTGGTGTCCGTCGCCGAGATCGACCATCGGCGGGTCCTCCCGCGCGCAGCGGTCGAAGGCCAACGGGCAGCGGGTGCGGAAGCGGCAGCCGCTGGGCGGGTGCCGCGGGCTGGGCGGGTCGCCCTGCAGCAGGATCCGCTCGGCCCCCGGCAGCGGGTGCAGCCGCGGCACCGCCGACAGCAGTGCCCTAGTGTAGGGGTGCCCCGGCTGGGCCCAGACTTGCGCCGTCGGCCCGGTCTCGACGATGCGGCCGAGATGCATCACCGCCACCCGGTCGGCGACATGCCGCACCACCGACAGATCGTGGCTGATGAAGAGGTAGGCGAGGCCGAATTCGGCCCCGAGTTCGGCCAGCAGGTCGAGCACCTGGGCCCGGATCGAGACGTCGAGCGCCGAGACCGGTTCGTCGCACACCACCAGCTTCGGCCTCAGCGCCAGGGCCCGGGCGATCGCCACGCGCTGGCGCTGGCCACCGGACAACTCGTGCGGATAGCGATCGGCGAATGTGGCACCGAGTCCGACCCGGTCCAGCAGCCAGGCCACCCGGTCGCGCCGCTCCGCCCGGCCGACACCGGCGACGCGCAGCGGATCGTCGACCGCCCGGCCGACCGGGTCGCGCGGGTTGAGCGAGGCGTAGGGGTCCTGGAACACCAGCTGGATCTGCGCCCGCAGCGGGCCGAGGGCACGGCCCTGGCGGCGGGTGACGTCCTGCCCGTCGAAGCGGATGCTGCCCGCATCGGGGTCGGCCAGCCGGGCGACCAGCCGGCCGAGGGTTGACTTGCCGCTGCCGGATTCGCCGACCAGGCCGAACACCTCGCCCGGCATGATCGCCAGCGACACGCCGTCGACCGCCTGCACCGCATCCGGCGCCCGGCCGAAATGCTTCACCACACCGTCGAGCACGAGCAACGGTTCGGTCATGGGGTCGTCGCCCATCGCGGCGCATCGTCGATGGACAGCGTCGCCGCCAGCAGGTGACGGGTGTAGGCATGCTCCGGCGCGTCGAGCACCCGGCGCACCGGGCCGGTCTCGACCACCCGCCCCGCCTGCATCACCGCCACCCGGTCGGCCAGCTCCGCCACCACGCCGAGATCGTGGGTGACCAGCAGCAGCGCCATGCCGCGCCGGTCGCGCAGGCTGCAGAACAGGTCGAGGATCTGGGCTTGCACGGTGACGTCGAGCGCGGTGGTCGGCTCATCCGCGATCAGCAGCTCCGGGCCGGCGGCCAGGGCCATGGCGATCATCGCCCGCTGGCGCATGCCGCCGGACAGCTCATGCGGGAAGGCGCCGGCGCGGGCGGCGGGGTCGGCGATGCCGACCTCGGCCAGCAGCTCCACCACCCGCGCCCGTGCGGCGCGGCCCCGGCAGATTCCATGCGCCTCAAGCCCTTCGCGCACCTGCTCGCCGATGGTCAGCACCGGGTTCAGGCTGGTCATCGGCTCCTGGAACACCAGGCCGATGCGGCGGCCGCGGATGGTGCGCAGCGCCGGCTCCGGCAGGCCGACCAGCTCCTGGCCCGCCAGCCGGATCGACCCCGCCACCCGCGCCGGCAGCAGGCCGGGGATGGCGAGCGCGACCGTCGATTTGCCGGAGCCGGATTCGCCGACCAGGGCCAGGGTCTCGCCGGCGGCGAGATCGAGGTCGATGCCGTCCACCGCCCGCACCCTGCCGGCCTCGCCGTCATAGTCGACGGTCAGGCCGCGGATCGAGAGCAGGGCCGTCATCGCCTGCTCCGTTTCGGGTCGAGCGCCGCGGTCAGCGCCTCGCCCAGCAGGCTGACCGACAGCACAGCGACGATGATGGCCAGGCCGGGAATGGCGGACAGCGTCCAGTCGGTGCGCAGCACGGCGCGGCCATCTGCGATCATGCTGCCCCAGCTGACCCGGTTCGGGTCGCTGAGGCCGAGGAAGGCCAGCGCGGATTCGATCAGGATGGCGCTGGCGGTGATCACCGTCGCCAGCACCAGCACCGGCGCCAGCGCGTTGGGCAGCAGCTTGGTGAAGGCGATCTCCAGCCACCCCATGCCCATGCAGCGATAGGCGTCGACATAGTCGCGGCGGGCCAGGGCCATGATCTCGGCCCGCACCACCCGGGCCGGGCCGGGCCAGGCGCCGAGCCCGATGGCGATCACCACATCGGTCAGCGACGGGCCCAGCACCAGGATCAGCGCCAGGGCCAGGATGAAGCTGGGCACGGTCTGGAACGCCTCGGTCAGGCGCATCAGCGCCTCGTCGACCCAGCCGCCGAGGAAGCCGGCGGTGGTGCCGACCAGGAGGCCGAGGCCGATCGCCATCGCCGCCGCCGCCGCGCCGATCGACAGCGACACCCGGGCACCGTGGAACAGCTGGGCCAGCACGTCGCGGCCGAGGCGATCCGTGCCCAGCCCATGCGCCGCATCCTGGAAGGCCGGCAGCTGCGCCGGGCCGGTGATCGCCAACGGATCGCCCGGGAAGATCCAGCCGGCCGACAGCGCCATCAGCACCACCAGGGCGACGCCCGCCAGCCCCAGCCGGCCGTTGCGGTCGCGCAGGAACCGGCGCAGCACCCGCATCAGCGCACCCGCAGCCGCGGGTCGAGCCGCGCATACAGCAGATCGACCAGCAGATTGACCAGGATCACCATGACCGCACTGGCCAGGATGATGCCGAGCAGCAGGTTGAGGTCGCGCTTGGTCACCGCCTCATAGGCCAGCCGGCCGAGGCCGGGGATGGCGAAGACGCTTTCGATCACCACGCTGCCGCCCAGCAGCATGCCGGCATGGACGCCGAACACCGTGACCATCGGCAAGAGCGCGTTGCGCACGATGTGGCGCCAGGTGATGCGCCGCGGCGACAGCCCCTTGGCCCGGGCGGTGCGGACGAAGTCGCTGCCCGCCACCTCCAGCATGCCGGCCCGCATCAGGCGCAGGTAGATCGCGACATACATCAGCGACAGCGCCACGGTCGGCAGCACCAGGTGCCGCGCCACATCGGCGGCATAGGCCCAGCCGGTGTCGAAGCTGGGCACCTCCGACAGGCCGCCCAGCGGCAGCCAGCGCAGCTTGACCGCGAAGACGACGATCAGCATCAGCCCGATCCAGAAGCCGGGCATGGCGTAGAGCAGCAGGCCGAAGCCGGTGACCAGCGTGTCGACCCAGCCGCCGGCCCGTTTCGCCGCGGCGACGCCGAGCAGGATGCCGCAGGACAGCGCCAGCGACAGCGCTGCCGCCATCAGCAGCGCGGTGTTGCCCGCCCGCTCCAGCACCAAGCCGAGCACGGGGCGGGAGAAGCCGATGGACCAGCCGAGGTCGAGCCGGACGACATGCGAGAGGTAGAGGCCGAGCTGCACCGGCCAGGGCTGGTCGAGCCCGTAGTCCGCGCGCAGCTGGGCGATCAGCCCGGCATCGCCGCCGCCCATCTCGATTACCAGCGAATCGACCGCGTCGCCCGGGGCCAGCCGCAGCAGCAGGAAGGCCAGGCAGAGCACGATCAGCAGCACCGGCACCGCCTGGACCAGGCGCCGGACGAGGAGCGACTTCATCGGATGGCCCCGGCGGTCCGCGACTCGGGCCAGCTTATACCAGCGCGCCGCGGCGGGAACCCTTGGCGCGCCGTCACCCGTCAGGCACCGGAGGTCTGCGCACCGCAGACCTCGCGGACGCAGCTGCGCAGCCAGCGATGGGCCGGGTCGGCGTCCAGCCGCGGGTGCCACAATAGCGAGATCGTGATGGCGGGCGGGGCGACCGGCAGCGGAAAGCTGTGCAGCCCGGCCCGCAGGTTTCCCGTATAGCGTTCGGGAACGCTGGCGATCAGGTCCGAGGCGCGCGCCAGGGCCAGCGCCTCCGAAAAGCCGCCGACGACCGTTGCGATCTCCCGCGTCAGCCCCAGGGGCTCGAGGGCGTCGTCGATCCGCCCGCGGTCGAACCGGCGCCGCGCGACCAGGATGTGCCGGCCGGCGGCATAGCGCGCCGCCGTGATCTCGCCCCGGCACAGCGGATGCCCCAGCCGCACGACGCCGACGAACCGGTCGCGGAACAGCGCCTGGGCCCGCACCTCCGGCCCCGTCGACTTGCCGACGACTCCGGTCTCCAGGTCGACGCTGCCGTCGCGCAGCGGCGTGCTGTCCTTGTCCGGCTTCGGCACGAAGCGCAGCCGCGCGCCGGGGGCCTGTTCGCCCATCCGCGCGATCAGGGCCGGCCCGAAATTCTCGACGAAGCCATCCATGTTGCGGAGGGTGAAGGTGCGCACCAGCCGCGCCAGATCGAGCGTCTCCGCCGGACGCAGCATGGCTTCGGCCGCCTGCACGATCGGGCCGACCTGTTCGCGCAGTTCGAGTGCCCGGGGTGTGGGCACGAGGCCGCGCCCGGCCCGGACCAGCAACGGATCGCCCGTCGCCTCGCGCAGCCGCGCCAGCGCCCGGCTCATCGCCGACGGGCTGAGCCGCAGCCGCCGGGCGGCCCGCGCCACGCTGCCTTCCGCGAGCAGCACGTCGAGGGTGACCAGCAGGTTGAGATCGGGCGGCGCCATGCCGGGACCTTAGCACGGCCAGTTCGGGATGTGGCGCCAGGCGCACGAATACAGTGCAATCGCTGCGTGTTCCGCCATGGCAGGAAATCGACCACCTCTCCGGCAGCTCCGGTTCCGGAGTCCAGAACGGAGTCGATCATGAAACCAATCACCCAATCCCCGAACACGGCGCCATCGGTGCGTTGGGCCCTGGCCGGCCTGTCGCTGTCGATGCTGATGCCCTCGCTCGACACCAGCATCGCCAATGCCGGCCTGCCGACGCTGGCGCGCGCGTTCGGGGCCTCGTTCCAGGACGTCCAATGGGTCGTCCTGGCCTATCTCCTCGCCATCACCGCCCTGATCGTCAGTGTCGGGCGTCTCGGCGACATCGTCGGCCGCCGGCGGCTGCTGCTGGCCGGCATCGGCCTGTTCACGGCGGCCTCGCTGCTGTGCGGCCTGGCCCCCACCCTCTGGCTGCTGGTCGCCGCCCGCGCGGTGCAGGGGTTGGGCGCGGCGATCATGATGGCGCTGACCGTGGCCCTGGTCCGCGAGACGGTGCCGAAGGAGAAGACCGGCAGTGCCATGGGGCTGCTCGGCACCATGTCCGCGATCGGCACCACGCTGGGGCCGTCGCTCGGCGGTGTCCTGATGTCCGGGCTGGGCTGGCAGGCGATCTTCCTGGTCAATGTGCCGCTGGGGATACTGAACCTCCTCCTGGCGTATTGCACCCTGCCGCGCGACCGCCCGATGCCGCGGGCCGATCGGCCCGGGTTCGACACGCTGGGCACACTGCTGCTCGCCCTCACGCTCGCGGCCTATGCCCTGGCGATGACGACCGGGCATGGCCGTTTCGACCGGCTCAACCTCGCCCTGCTGCTGGCCGCGTCCCTCGGCGCCGGCCTGTTCGTGCTGGCGCAGGCAAAAGCGAGATCGCCCCTGGTCCGGCTGGCGCTGTTCCGCGACCCGGCACTGAGCGCCAGCCTGGCCACGAACCTGGTCGTCGCCACCGTGATGATGACGACGCTGGTGGTCGGGCCGTTCTACCTCCAGCGCGGGCTCGGGCTCGACACCGCGCTGGTCGGGCTGGTCCTGTCGGTCGGCCCGGCGATCTCCGCCCTCAGCGGCGTCCTCGCCGGCCGCAGCGTCGACCGGTTCGGCGCGCCCACCATGGTCCTGGCCGGGCTGGTCGAGATGGCGGCGGGCGCCGCCGCCCTGACCGTGCTGCCGCAGAGCTTCGGCATCGCCGGCTATATCGCGGCCATCGCCATCCTGACCCCGGGCTACCAGCTGTTCCAGACCGCCAACACGACTGCCCTGATGGCCGACGTTCCCGCCGACCGGCGCGGCGTCGTCGCCGGCCTGCTGAGCCTGTCGCGAAACCTCGGCCTCATCACCGGCGCCTCCGCCATGGGCGCCGTGTTCGCGGCCGCTGCCGCGACGGTCGACATGGCGACAGCCTCCCCGCAAGCCGTGGCCGCCGGCATGCGGACCACCTTCGCCGTCGCCGGCGTCATGATCGTCATCGCACTCGCCATCGTGATGGCGAGCCGCGCCCTCGCCCCTCGCCTGGCCCTTACCGAGGACATGCCGTAATGCGTGGCGGCGACTTCGCGGGCCCTCATGTGGATTATTCCTGCTGCTGTTGCTGCTGTTCCTGCTCCATTTCCTGCTGTTCCTGCTCCTGCTGCTGCTGATACTGCTCCTGCTGCTGTTCGTATTGCTCCTGCTGCGCCCTTTGCTGTTCTTCGAACCATTCCTGCTGCTGCCGCTGCTGCGCCTGCTGCTGCTGCATGGTGTATTCCTGCTGGATCCGCTGCTGCTGATCGTCGTCCGTCTGCTGGTCGTTGGTATCAGGGTACTGCGGTCCGGCATTGACGGGGCCCGTCGGCACGGCCGGCGGGCCGGAGAGTGCGGCCAGATTCGCCTGGGCGTGGGTATTGCCCTGGCCGGCGGAAGCGCGGAACAGCTGCGCCGCCGCGCTGCGATCCTCCGGCACCCCGCGGCCATGAAGGGTCAGCATCCCCAGATTGTTCTGGGCATCGGCATACCCCTGATCGGCCGCCTTTTTGTACCAGGCGGCAGCCGCGGCATCATCCTGCGGCACGCCCTGCCCCTGCTCGTAGAGATAGCCGAGATTGTACTGGGCGAGGGGTGTTCCCTGATCGGCGCCCTTGCGCAGCCATGCCGCCGCCTGGGCATAGTCCCGCGGCACGCCCAGCCCGTTGTAATAGGCGCCGCCGAGCCGGGTTTCGGCATCGGCCAGCCCCTGGTCGGCGGCCTTGCGATACCAGGTCGCGGCCTGGGCGTCCTCATGCGGCACGCCCTGGCCGTTCGCATAGTCCACGGCCACATTGTCTTCCCCGGCCGCATTCCCGAGAGCGGCCGACTTGACGAACCAGCCGTGTGCCGTGTCGTAGTCCTTCATGTTGACGTAATAGACGCCGAGATTGACTTGCGCATTGGCGTCGCCGGTCTTCGCGGCGGCCAGCGTTTGCGCATCCGGCGGCGCGTAGCTTGATGTCGTCGGGCCTGAGGCCGTGACACATCCTGCCAGGAGCAGCAGGCCCGCTACCCAGGCAATGCCGGGCATCCCGCGGAGATGGTGGACGATTTGAGCCTCCTGTCTTGAACGAGCCGGCGCGGTTCAGCCGCGTGGCGTGAGAATTGGGGGTCGCCGAGACCCTTTGGGGACGGCAGGTGCCGTCAGGGACTGAGCCCGATATCGCGCCTGAGGTGGTCGCACAGCATGCCGGTGTCGCGCGAACTCGGGATCGGCCTGGCGGCGAGGCCGACGATCCGCGCGATGAACGCCAGCACGCCGGGCGACCTCAGGCCGCGCTTGCCGATCGAGATGAGCATGGTCGCGTTCCTCATGGATCCGGCGGCGCCTTGTAACCGTATTAACAAGTTACTGGAGAACCATAACCTTCTCCTGTAACCTGTCAAGCAGGATACGAAACGAGAGGCCCGACATGACCCCCAAGCCGGAGATCCGGGATGGCTTCAGGTTCCGCGGCGGCCAGGTGCCGCTGGACCTGACCGCCACCGTCAGCGGCCGGCTGCGCGGTGCGCCGAAGGATGCGCTCGCCATCCCGGCCGATCTCGACCGGTGGCTGGTGGCGGCTGACCTGGTCGAGACCAGCCCCGGCGCGACGGTGGACGACCTGGCGCATGCCCGTGAACTGCGTGAGGCCGCCTACCGCGCCGCGATGGCCATCGTCGAAGGCCGCCCGATGGCGGATGAGGACCGGACACAGCTGAATGCCTGCGCCGCGCAGCCCGCGGCCGCGCCGCAGCTGGACCGGGACGGCGGCGTCCGTCTCTCCGGCAGCGTCCGCGACCTGCTGGCCGTGGTGGCGCGCGAGGCGGTCAGCCTGTTCGGCGGCGACCAGTCCGGCCGGATCCGCCAATGCGAGGGGCCGGTCTGCACCGTCCTGTTCCTGGACACCTCCCGGAACGGCGGCCGGCGCTGGTGCTCGATGTCCGCCTGCGGCAACCGGGCCAAGGTCGCCGAGTTCCGGCGGCGCGAGAAGGACGGCGACGCGTGACGGCAGGCTCATCCGGCGCCACCCGAAGGGGAGACGTTGGGTTCGCTTCTCTTTGTTGTCATTGCCGGGCTTGACCCGGCAATCCAGACGATGTCGACAGCCTCTGGATGCCCGGATCAAGTCCGGGCATGACAGTTGGGGGATAGCGAACCCTCAACTGCTGTCCGGTTCCGGCGGCCCGGACACGGGGCGGCCGGGGGCGGAGTGGTTCGCCGGGCGCGGCCAGGCTACGGCCGGTCCGCGACCGGCCGCATCGCCGGTCTTCGCCGGCGGGATATCGGCGGCGTCCGGCCCTGCATCGTCATCGGCGCCATCGTCCCAGGCCTGCGGCAGCGGGATCGAAGGCGGCGGGAAGCCGATCTTGCGGCAGACCGCCTGCACGAACGCGTCCGGCGACAGGGCGTCGATCTGTGCGTCCAGGATCTCGTCCTCGGTCAGCGTCTCCCGCACCACCGACCGCACCCGCTCGGCGTCCCAGCCCTCCTGGGGCTCGATGACAGTCCGGGCCACGGCATCGGCGGCCTGGTCCCGCCGCCGGCGGCGGCGCTCCTGCT
>NZ_JBYRFX010000075.1:0-5685 GCF_057815775.1 Inquilinus sp. | reverse complement strand
TCGGCGTGCTGCTGGTGCTGCGGCGGATGAGCCTGGTCGGCGATGCCATGTCGCATGCGGTGCTGCCCGGCGCCGCGGTCGGCTTCCTGGTTTCCGGCCTGTCGCTGTGGGCGATGGGGCTGGGCGGGCTGATCGCCGGCCTGGCGGTGGCGCTGATGGCCGGCGCCGTCACCCGGGTCACGGCACTGCGCGAGGATGCGGCCTTCGCCGCCTTCTATTTGATCGCCCTGGCCGGCGGCGTGCTGATCGTGTCCACCCGCGGCAGCAATGTCGATTTGATCCATGTGCTGTTCGGCACCATCCTCGCGGTCGACGACGTGGCGCTGCTGCTGATGGCCGGCATCGCCACGATCACGCTGATCGCGCTGGCGCTGCTGTACCGGCCGCTGGTGGTCGAATGCTTCGATCCCGGCTACCTCCGCATGGTCGGCGGCGCCGGGGGGCTGGTGCATTCCGCCTTCCTGGTGCTGGTCGTGCTCAACCTCGTCGGCGGCTTCCAGGCGCTCGGCACGCTGATGGTGGTCGGGCTGATGATGCTGCCGGCGGCGGCGGCGCGGTTCTGGGCCCGGTCGCTGTGGTCGCTGTTCGCCTGTTCCGCCGGCCTGGCCCTGCTGTCGGGCTATGCCGGGCTGGTCGTCTCCTACCACGGCAACCTGCCGTCCGGCCCCAGCATCGTGCTGACCGCCGGTGCCTTCTACCTGCTGTCGCTGATCTTCGGGACGCATGACAGCCTGCGGGCCCGATACCTGCCGACCGCGCATTTCGCGCGCTGACCGAACCGGATATCCGGCCTCCGCCACGGGACGGGCGGGCGCGGGCATCCTGTAACCCTGCTGAGTCCTTATCGGAGCCAATGCATGAAGACCCTGATCCGTGCCGGCCTTCTGGGCCTGTCCCTTGCTGCCTGCGCGCTGCCCGCCTGGGCGCAGGCGAAGAAGCTGGAAGTCGTCGCCAGCTTCACCGTGCTGGCCGATGTCGTCCACCAGATCGGTGGCGACACCGTCGATGTCCGCAGCCTGGTCGGCCCGAACGGCGACCCGCATGTCTATGAGCCGACGCCGCAGGACGCGCAGGCGCTGGCCAATGCCGATGTGGTCTTCGTCAGCGGTCTCGAACTCGAAGGCTGGATGGACCGGCTGATCACCGCCTCGGGCTACAAGGGCAAGATCATCGTCGCCTCGGACGGCATCGTCACCCGCCGGATGGAGGATGACGGCAAGGAGATCACCGATCCCCACGCCTGGAACAGTGCGGCCAACGGCGCGGTCTATGCCGCGAACGTGACCAAGGCGCTGGTGGCGGCCGATCCCGCCCATGCCGCGGCCTACCAGGCCAACGGCACCAAGTACGAAGCCGAGCTGAAGGATCTCGACAGCTGGGCCCGGCGCGAGGTCGCGACCATCCCCGCGGCCAAGCGCAAGGTCATCACCAGCCACGACGCCTTCGGCTATCTCGGCGCTGCCTATAGCATCGAGTTCCGCGCCCCGGTCGGCTTCTCGACCGAGAGCGAGGCCTCGGCCGGCGACATTGCCAAGCTGATCGACCAGATCAAGCGCGAGCACATCAAGGCGGTGTTCATCGAGAACGCGACCGACCCCCGGCTGGTGCAGCAGGTGGCCAAGGCCGCCGGTGCGCAGATGGGCGGCGAGCTGTATGCCGAGGCGCTGTCGACCGAAGACGGCCCGGCTTCGACCTATGAAAAGATGTTTCGATATAACATCACGACATTGGTTGCCGGTATGAAGCAGAACTAGAATCCCGTAGGAAGCGCGGCGGGCGTGCAGCAGGATCGCTGTGCGCCCGTTTTGCCATCCGCAGGGGGATTCGACGTATGAGGGGGACGGTCCGGATCGGAATGGTGGCCCTGCTGCTGGCGATCCTGGCGGTGCCGGCGGCGGCGCAGGACAGGATCGGCGTCGTGGCCAGCTTCAGCATCCTCGGCGACATGGCGGCCCGGATCGGTGGCGACCACATCTCGGTCCGCACGCTGGTCGGCCCCGACCGCGATGCCTATGCCTACCAGCCGACCTCCGCCGATGTGCAGGTCCTGGGTGACGCCGATCTATTGCTGATCAACGGGCTGGGCTACGAGATCTGGATCCGCCAGTTGAGCATTGCGGCCGGTTATCACGGCCCGGTGGTCGCCGCATCGAACGGCATCGCCGCGATCCGGAGCGCGGCGGCCGCCCCCGACGTCGCTGACCAGGATGGTGCCCTCGACCCACATGCCTGGCACGACCTGGCGCAGGCCGAGACCTATGTCGACAACATCGTGGCCGGCCTGTCCGTGGCCGACCCGGGCCATGCCGCCGACTACCGTGCCAATGGCCGCAGCTACAAGACGGAAATTGCGGCCCTCGACCGCGAGATCCGGGACCGGATCGCCGTCGTCCCGGCAGGGCGCCGGCTGGTGCTGACCGCGCATGGCGGCTTCGGCTATTTCAGCCGCTCCTACGGGGTCGACTTCGCCACGCTGGCGGGGATCACGGTCGATGACAAGGCCTCGGCCGCCGATGCCGACCGCATCTCGGACCAGATGAAGACCTGTGCCATCTCCGCGCTCTTCCTCGAGAGCACCGCCGACCCCGGACCGGTCGACCGGATCGCCGCCGAGACAGGGATGACGATCAGCGGCACGCTCTATTCCGAGGCCCTGTCGCCACCCGGGACGCCGGCCGGCACCTTCCTCGGCCTCGTCAGGCACAATGCCGACATCATCGTGGCGGCGCTCGCCAGCCCGCCAAGCGATTGCTGCCACACCAGAGCCCATTGATCGCACCGCCGCGGCGCGGGTCATCCGGTTCTAGCCGGCGATCGGCTTGAGGGTGCGGAGATAGGCGACGATCGCGTCGACATCCCCGTCGCGCATGGTCGCCAGATAGCGCCAGGGCATCGGCGACGCCAGTTGCGATCCGTCCGGCCGGACGCCCTTGGTCAGCGCATCCTTGACCTGCTGGTCGGTCCAGCCGCCGATGCCGTCCTTCGGGTCCGGCGTGATGTTCGGCGACACGATCTCCCCGAACACGCCGTGCATGACGGCGCCGCCGGCCCCGATCCGGCTCATATCCGGCTTTTCCGTCGCATCCCGCGGGGTGTGGCACAGCATGCAATGGCCGATCTGCGCGAGGTAGCGGCCATAGGCGACCCGATCGGCCGGATCGGGGTCGGGGATGGTGCCGAGCGGCGCGCCATAACCGGCCGGGGTCGGCTGCTCGTAATGCGACTCCGGCGTCTTGTTCTGCACCGGCGCCAGCGACCGCAGATAGGCGGCGATCGCGTGGGCGTCGCGATCGGACATGCCGCGGTAGAAGGCGATCGGCATCGGCGGCCGCAGCACCCTGCCGTCGGGTGTCCGGCCCTCGCGGATCGCGGTGACGATCTGGTCTTCGGTCCAGCCGCCGATGCCCGTCGCGACATCCGGCGTCAGATTCGGCGGATAGGCGGTGAAATGCGGGGCGTTCAGGGCCTCGCCACCCGAGAACGGGGGACCGGACAGGGTCCCGTCCGGTTCCTGCGGCGAATGGCAATTGCCGCAATTGGCGATGCCGTTGACCAGATAGGCGCCACGCTCCTGCAGCGTCTCGGCCCCGGCCGGTCCGCCGGCTGCGGCCACCGCTATGATCAGGAACGACGCCGCGCACATCGCGGCCCGCCCGGCCCGATTTCCCATGTCCAACCCCATCGATCGACGCCGCCCGTCGCGGCGGCGGGCAGGATCGATCGCGCGGCGCTACGGCGTGATGTCGGTGCCGGCGGGACCCGCTACGGCTGCAATACGGGTGGTCAGGACGGGGATTTCGGACCGGCTTCGGCGCCGAAGATCGCCTTGGCCAGGCTCATCGTCCCGGGCGGGGTGTCGCGCAGATAGGGCAGGGGGCGGCACACCTTCATCGCGGCGACGCCGATGCGCACGCTCAGGATGCCGTTGATCGCGCCTTCGCCGGCGCGGCGGCCGAAGGCGCGCAGCAGGCCGGCGCCCAGGAAATCACCGAGATACTCGTTGGCGGCCTCGATGCCGCCGGCGATCAGCAGTGTCGTCGCCACCCGCCGGATCAGCGACAGCGTGGCGAACAGGCCGGGGCGGAAGCCCTGGATCTCCGCGATCCGCCGGATCATCCGCAGGTTCAGGGCGCCGGACGCGATCATGTCGACGATGGCGAAGGGGGTGACGGTGGTGATCAGCGCGGTGCGCCGGGCCGTGGCCGCGATCGTGGCGCGGCAGGCAGCATCGATCGGCCGCTGGGCGTGCAGCTCCAACAGCGCGATCAGCTCGGCCGGGTCGCGCAGCTCGTCACGCTCGCGCTCCAGCCGGGCCAAGCCGTCGGCCGCGGCGCCGTCGGCATGCAGGCGGCGGAAGCGGGCGATGACGGCATCGGCCGCCGCGGCGTCGCCGCCCGCCGCCGCCCGGCCCAGGCTGCGGATCTCCTCGACCCGGCCGAGCCGGCGCAGCGCCAGCAATTCCCATCCGGCCCAGGTCAGGATCCCGGCCCCGGCGATGCCCAGCAGCAGCAGCGTCACCGCCTGCAGCGGCCCGCCCTGGCTCAGCAGGTCGGTCACCAGCCGTTCGACCCACAGGCTGATACCCAGGCCGACCAGCCCGACCAGCGCCCCGAAGGCGAAGCGCAGGGCGACGCTGCCCGGGCTGCGGCGGCGGCGCAGGCCGGGGTCGATCGGGTCGGGCGCGGCCGGCACCGGCGCGTCCTCCACCGGCACGGCTTCCGTCTGGTCCAGCGCGAACACGGCCGGTGCCCGGCCGTTCTCAGGCTCCGGCCCTGGCTCCGTTGGGTGATCCAGGATCAGGGGCGGCCGAGTCATGCCAGGTCCTCGCCGATCAGGAACTGCAGGGCGCCGTCCAGCCGGATATGCGGCCAGGGCTGGCCGTCGGCACCGAGATCCGGCGGCGGCAGGAAGCGCTGGGCGCCGAAGCGGCCGCCGCCGCGGGCGTCGCGCAGGCTGCGCGGCAGGGCGCCCGGGAAGGCGGCGACCGGCTTGCCGCCCGGCTCGATCGTGCCGGCGACGCAGCGCAGCGTGTCGCCCTCATGCTTGACGTCGACCTCGCGGGTGGCCCGCAGCGAGGCGATGGCCATCGACCGCGCCGTCGCGCCCTGGAAGGCGGTGCGCCGGACGCTCTGCTGCAGCAGCTCGTCCATCAGCCCGACCAGCGGCTCATGCCCCTCGCGTGGCAGGTGGTCGGCCTTGGTGGCGGCGAACAGCACCTTGCGGATCCGCGACTCGAACGGCCACAGCCAGTTGATGCCGCCGGTCTTGAAGCAGCTCAGGATGTCGTCCACGGCGCGGCCGAGGTCCTCCAGGCTTTCCGGCCCGGCGGCCAGATGCGCCAGCAGGTCGACCAGCACGATCTGCCGGTCCAGCCGGCTGAAATGGTCGTTGAAGAACGGGCGGATGACCTTGGCCTTGTAGGCCTCGAACCGCTCCTCCATCAGCCGCCACAGCGACCCGCGCGGCGTGTCGCGCGGCCGCGGCAGCGGGCAGAAGGTGAGGGCGGGGGACCCTTCCAGGTCGCCCGGCAGCAGGAACCGCCCGGGCTGCAGCCGGCTCAAGGGGATGGCGTGGGTGCGGCAGGCGCGGAGATAGCCAGTGTACAGCCGGGCCGCCTCGATCGCATCGGTCTCCTTCGCCGGCCCGGCGGGGTCGAGTCCGGCGATGGCGTCGCGCCAGCCCTGC
>NZ_JBYRFX010000074.1:0-9630 GCF_057815775.1 Inquilinus sp. | reverse complement strand
GGCCTGCGGACGCTGGAGAAGCATGCGGTGCGGGCCGGCGGCGGCGCCAACCACCGCTTCGGCCTGGATGACGCGGTGCTGATCAAGGACAACCACGTCGCCGTGGCCGGCGGCGTGCGGCCGGCGATCGCCCGGGCCCGCGCCGCGGTCGGGCACCTGGTCAAGATCGAGGTCGAGGTCGACACGCTCGACCAGCTCGACGCGGCGCTGGCCGAGGGCATCGACGCCGTACTGCTGGACAATATGAATCCGGACCAGCTGCGCGAGGCGGTGCGCCGCGTCGCCGGAAGGGCGGTGACCGAGGCCTCCGGCCGGATCACGATCGAGACCGTGCCGGCGATCGCGGCCAGCGGCGTCGACCTGATCTCCACCGGCTGGATCACCCACAGCGCGCCGATCCTCGACCTCGGCCTGGACTGGGAGGAGTGAGGGCCGATCGCTAGGATGCCGGGCCGGGGTACGAGGAAGGGGCAAGTCCGATGCGGATCATCGACATCCGGGAGCGTTCGGTCGCGATCTCGCGCTACGACGACCCGGCCGTGCCGCCCGGCGGGCTGACCACCAGCATGGTCGCGCTGGTCACCGACGTGGTGCGCGACGGCCGGCCAGTGGTCGGCTACGGCTTCGCCTCGGTCGGCCGCTACGCCCAAAGTGGGCTGATCCGCGAACGCTTCGCCCCCCGATTGCTGGCGGCCCAGGATCTGGCCGACGAGACCGGAACCGGCGTCGACCCGTTCCGGGCCTGGACGGCGATGATGGCGGGCGAGAAGGCCGGCGGGCATGGCGAGCGCTGTGTCGCGGTCGGCACGCTGGACATGGCGCTGTGGGATGCCGCCGCGAAGATCGCCGGGCTGCCGCTGCACCAATTCCTGGCCGGCCGGCTCGGCCGGGCCGAAGCGGTGCCGCAGCGCATCGGCGTCTATGCCGCCGGCGGGTACCGCTATCCCGACAACGACGTCGCCCGGCTGGCGGAGGAGATGCGCCGGCTGACCGGCCGGGGCTACACCAGGGCCAAGATCAAGATCGGTGGCGCGGCGCTGGCGCAGGATCTGCGGCGGGTGGAGGCGGCGGCCGCACGGCTGGCGACGCCCGGGCACCTGGCGGTCGACGCGATGAATGCCTATGACCGGGATACCGGCCTGGCCGCGGCGGCAGCGCTGGCGCCGCTGGGCCTGTGGTGGTTCGAGGACATCTGCGACCCGCTCGACCTGCCCACCCAGGCGGCGCTGGGGTCGGCCTATCCCGGGCCGATCGCCGCCGGCGAGGCCCTGTTCTCCGTCGCCGAGGCCCGGCTGCTGTCCCGCTATGGCGGGCTGCGCCGCGACCGCGACATCCTGCTGTTCGATCCGGTGCATTGCTACGGCCTGCCCGGCTATCTCAAGATCGTCGCGCATTTCGAGAGCGAAGGCTGGCCGCGACAGGCGTTCTGGCCGCATGGCGGCCACCTGTTCACCCTGCATGTCACTGCTGCGCTGGGGCTGGGCGGTGCCGAGGTCAATCCGCTCAGCTTCCAGCCCTTCTGTGGCCTAGCCGACGACGCCGTGGTGACCGACGGATCCGTCGCCCTGCCAGACCGGCCCGGCATCGGCTTCGAGGGGCGGGCCGACCTTTACCGCCTGTTCCGCACCCTGCTCTGAGAGACCATTTGGAAACGCTACTGGTGCGGCCGTCTGACAGCGGTTTCTGCGCTTCCGGTGCTCACGGACCCCAACGTCCGCTGCGCGCCGGTTCTCGAAACCACCGCCAGCCGACTCACACCAGCGCGTTTTCAAACGGTCTCTGAGACCCTGATGTCAGCGCTCCTCGCAGGGCCCGACGATGTGGTCGACCGAGAGGATCGGCATCGCCGCGGTGCCGCGGCGTTCGAAGCGGCCGAACACCAGCAGGCAATGCCCCGTCGCCCAGGCGCGCCAGATCTCGGCCCGGACCCGGCCGAGACCATCCGGCGTCGCCGCGATCACCGGCGGCGCCTCGCCGGCATAGGCCGGGTCGCCCGCCGCACCGCCCCGCTGGTCGACCGGGACCACACCGCGCCAGGGACAGGGCGCCTTGAGGCAGCGGATGCCGGTGTCGCCGACGCGGAACAGGCTGGAGGCCGATTCGGCCGCACCGGCGATGGGCGAAGCGGTCAGCGCCGTGGCGACGGCGATCGATGCCAGGAATCGTTTCATAGACGCCTCCCTCCGCGGTCGCACCGTCCGGGGTGGCCATGGCAAAATCATGGCTGCGTTGGGACCGGCCGGGGCCGGTCCTGCCCCCGGATCGACGCCCGAGACTAGCCGAAGACGGCGCCGCCGATCATTTGGTTTGATGCAGATGCTGCAAACCTCTCGGCAATTGGGGGCTTCATCCGCTACAAACCTAGGATGAGCCTGATCACCTCCACCGACGACCTCGCCGCCTTCTGTGACCGGATGGCAGCGGCCGACTATATCGCCATCGACACCGAGTTCATGCGCGAGCACACCTTCTGGCCGAAGCTGTGCCTGGTGCAGATCGCCGGGCTGGACGAGGCCGTGGCGATCGACCCGCTGGCGCCCGGCATCGATCTGGCGCCGCTGTTCACCCTGGTGAACAACCCGAAGGTGCTGAAGGTCTTCCATTCCGCCCGGCAGGATGTGGAGATTTTCGTCCACCTGACCGGCCAGGTGCCGAAGCCCCTGTTCGACACCCAGGTCGCGGCGATGGTCTGCGGCTTCGGCGAATCGGTCAGCTACGAGAACCTGGTCGCCAAGCTGGCGAATGCCCGGATCGACAAATCCTCGCGCTTCACCGACTGGTCGCACCGGCCGCTGACCGAGCGGCAGATCGAATACGCGCTGGCCGACGTGATCCATCTGCGCCCGTCCTATGAGGCGCTGCGCAAGCAGCTGACCAAGTCGGGCCGCGAATCCTGGCTCGACGAGGAGATGGCGATCCTCTGCGCGTCGGAGACCTATCACACCGAGCCGGACCAGGCCTGGCTGCGGCTGAAGCCGCGCAACGCGTCCGCCAAGTTCCTGGCCGTCCTGGGCGAGGTCGCGGCCTGGCGCGAGCGCGAGGCGCAGAAGCGCGACATCCCGCGCGGCCGCATCCTGAAGGACGAGGCGCTGCTGGAGATCGCGGCACACAGCCCGCGCGACCTCGAGGCCATGGCCCGGGTCCGCGGCATGAGCCGCAACATGGCCGAGGGCTGGCAGGGCCAGGGGCTGATGGCGGCGGTCGAACGCGGCCTGGCCATCCCGCCCGACCAGGTGCCGAAGCTGGCACAGCGCCCCCCTTCCCCGCCCGGCATCGCCCCGCTGGTCGAACTGATGCGCGTCCTCCTGAAGATGAAATGCGAGGATGAGGGCGTGGCCCAGAAGCTGGTCGCCGGCAGCGACGACCTCGAGGCCATCGCCATGGACGACGACGCCGACGTGGCGGCGCTGCATGGCTGGCGCCGCGAGATGTTCGGCGAGGATGCCCTGTCGCTGAAGCGCGGCAAGATCGCCCTCGCGGTGCAGAACCGTCGCATCCGGGTGGTATCCCTCTAGGGGAAGCGAATCCAGGGGGAGAAAATGCGTCGCGGATGGTGGACCTTCGCCGTCATCGCCACCTGCGCGGTCATTGCTGCAGGCGCCTATCTTTTCTTTCTCTCCCGCGAGAGCGTGCCGCCTCCGCCAGCCGAGCCCGCTGTCCAGAGCGAGCCTGCTCCCGCGACGACGACACCCCCACCGCCTCCAGCGCCGCCGCCGGCCACTCCACCGGCAACGGCGACCGAGCCGGCACCGTCGACCGCATCGGCACCATCGACGGTGCCTCCGGCCGCGCAGCCGGCGCAGGACGAGCCCCGCCTCTCCTGGCCGGTGGCCTGCACCGTCGGCAAGGACTGCTTCGTCCAGAATTACGTCGACGCCGATGCCGGGCCGGGCCGCGCCGATTTCCATTGCGGCACGCTGACCTATGACGGGCATGACGGCACCGACATCCGCCTGCCCGACCTGGCCACCATGCAGCGCGGCGTCGCCGTGCTGGCCGCCGCCGACGGCACGGTGCTGCGCGTCCGCGACGGCGAGCCCGACGTGTCGGTGGACGAGCGCGGCACAGCGGCGGTCAAGGATCGCGAGGCCGGCAACGGCGTGATCATCGACCACGGCAATGGCTGGCAGACGCTGTACGCCCACATGAAGCGCGGCAGCCTGCAGGTCCGGTCGGGCGATGTGGTGAAGGCCGGCCAGCCCCTGGGCCAGGTCGGCCTGTCCGGCGACACCGAATTCCCGCATCTGCATTTCGGCGTCCTGAAGGGTGAGCAGCGCATCGACCCCTTCACCGACGAACCGACCGGCGCCGGCTGCAACGTCACGCAGCATTCGCTGTGGGCCGCCGACGTGCCATACATCGCCACCGGCCTGCTGATCGCCGGCTTCGCCACCGGCCCGGCCAACCAGGATGCGGCACATCTCGGCCGCTACGCCGACCTCAAGGGCGACCCGAAGGCGCCGCTGGTGATGTGGGCTGAAAGCTTCGGCGTCCAGGCCGGCGACCTGCAGACAACCACGATCACCGCCCCCGACGGCACGGTGGCGTTCCAGGATCAGAAGACGCTGACGGCGCCGAAGATCCTGTGGTTCGCCTTCGCCGGCAAGCGCCCGCCGGCCGATGGCTGGAAGCACGGCACCTACACCGGCCGCTACCGGCTGGAGCGCAACGCCGCCCTGCTGATCGACCAGCAACGCACGCTCGAAATGCCATGAGCGCGAAACCGATCCTCTACGGCGCCGGCTACAGCGCCTATGTCCGCACCGCGCTGCTGGCGCTGCAGGAGAAGGGCGTGGATTTCGACCGGGTCGAGGTCGACATCTTCGCGCCCGGCGGCCCCCCGGCCGATTACCGGGCGCGCCAGCCCTTCGACCGCATCCCAGCCTTCGAGCATGACGGCTTTGCCCTGTACGAGACCGCGGCGATCACCCGCTATGTCGATGAGGCCTTCGACGGGCCGGCACTGCAGCCCGCCGATGCCCGCGGCCGGGCCCGGCTGACCCAGATCATCGGCATCCTCGACAGCTATGCCTATCGCCCGCTGGTCTGGGACATCTATGTCGAGCGGGTGTCGAGCCCGACGATGGGCAAATCGCCCGATGAGGCCAAGATCGCCGCGGCCCTGCCCAGGGCCGAGCTGTGCCTCGACGTGCTGGCCGGCTTCCTCGGCGACGGCCCGCGGCTGCTTGGGCCTGACATCAGCCTCGCCGACCTGCACGCAGCACCAATCCTCGATTATTTCCGCATGGCGCCGGAAGGCCGGGCGCTGATGGCCCGCGACGCGCGCCTCGAAGCCTGGTGGCAGCGCCTGGCCGCCCGGCCATCGGCCGCGGTACTGGGGGCGGAATAGAGCCTCATTCCCGCGGGCGCACCCGTTCGGGCGCCAGCAACACGGCCCTGAGATGCTCGACGATGCGCGACTGGTTCTTCGGGGCCCGCACGGTCGTCACGATCATATCGTCCGGCGGCGCGGCCAGCCGGTCCGGCTCGTGCCAGCCGTCGGACGCATCCGCGGCGCCGGATCCGTCGAGCGGATCCGCCTGCCATGCCAACTGCACCACCTGATGTGCCGGTTTCGTCCCGTGGTTGCCGCGTTCCGAAGCCATGACTCTCACTCATCTCTGACAGAGATCTGAAATAGACTGCTTGTGCGATGCGCTGATTTTACTGTCAATCCCGGCCGGCGCGAACCGCATTTCATGAGTTAACCGATTATTAACCCTGGCCACATTTGTGGATGGCCGGTCTTCGGCTATCATTGACGCGCAATATCCTGGTTGGCTCCGTGCGTTGAGGGTCGTTTGCAGGCCATGAAGATTCTCCTGATCGAAGATGACGCCGACACCGCGCGCTATGTCGCCGACGGGTTGGCCGATGTCGGGCATCAGGTCGAGATCGTGGCCGAAGGCCCGCGCGGCTTCCTCGCGGCCGCCAGCGGCGCCTTCGACCTGCTGGTGGTCGACCGGATGATCCCCGGCCTCGACGGCCTTGCCCTGGTCCGGCGCCTGCGGGCCGCCGAGATTGAGAGCCCGGTGCTGTTTCTGACCGCGCTGGGCGACATCGACGAACGGGTGGCCGGGCTGGAGGCGGGCGGCGACGACTACCTGCCGAAGCCCTTCGCCCTGGCCGAGTTGCTGGCCCGGGTCGACGCGCTGGGCCGGCGGGCGCGGCCGCTGTCGGCCGAGACTATGCTGGGCGTCGCCGATCTGGAGGTCGACCTGATCCGCCGCAGCGTGGTCCGCGCCGGCCAGCCGATCGAGCTGCAGCCACGCGAGTTCCAGCTGCTGGAATACCTGCTGCGCAACGCCGGCCATGTGGTGACGCGGACGATGCTGCTGGAGAAGGTCTGGCACCTGCGCTTCGACCCCAGCACCAATGTGGTCGAGGCCCATATCAGCCGCCTGCGGCGCAAGCTGGACCGGCCCTTCGCCGGCGAGCTGATCACCACCATCCGCGGCGCCGGGTATCGCCTTGGCCCGCCCGGTTAGGATCTTCCGCACCACCAGCTTCCGGCTGACGGCGCTGTACACCGCCGTCTTCGCCGCCTCGGTGGCGGCGATCCTCGGCGTGCTCTACTGGGCGACGGCGGGGTACACGGCGCAGCAGCTGGACGATTCCCTGGCCGCCATCGTCGCCCAGCTGACCGAGGATTATCCGAACGACCCGCCGTCGGAGATCGCCTCGGACATCGACCAGAGCCTGAAGGCCGACCCTGGCAATCCCGGTTACTTCCTGTTCCAGGACCAGGCTGGGCGGCACCTGGCCGGCAACCTGCCGGTCATGCCGCCGATCGCCGGGCCGCAGGATCTGACCATTCCCGCCCCGGGCCACGACGACAATCGCGATCTTCGCGGCCTGGGCAAGATCCTGCCCGATGGCGCGTTCCTCCTCGTCGCCTCCGACCGCAGCGCGCTGGAGGATCTGCGCACGCTGTGGCTGCACGGCTTGGGCTGGAGCCTGCTGGCCACCGCCATCCTCGGCGTCGGCGGCGGGCTGCTGGTCAGCGCCGGCGTCCTGCGCCGGGTCGATGCCATCAACCGCATCTGCCAGAAGATCATGGACGGCGACCTGACCCAGCGCCTGCCGGGCCGCGAGACCGGCGACGAGTTCGACCGGCTGACCGACATCGTCAACACGATGCTCGACCGCATCGAGGCGCTGATGGAGGGGCTGCGCCAGGTCTCCACCGACATCGCGCACGATTTGCGCACCCCGCTCGGCCGGCTGCGCCAGCGGCTGGAGGGGGCGGTGCTGAAATCCCGCTCGACCGGGGAATACGAGCAGGCGGTGGAGGCCGCGATCGCCGAGGCGGACCATCTGCTGGCGGTGTTCAACGCCCTACTGCGCATCGCCCGGCTGGAGGCCGGCAACCGGCGCCAGGGCTTCGTCCGCTGCGACCTGGCCGCCCTGACTAGCGCCATGGTCGAGGTGTTCCAGCCGACGGCCGAGGAAAACGGGCAGATCATCCGTTGGACCAATGCCGCGCCGATCGAGGTCACCGGCGATGCCGACCTGCTGTCGCAGATGATCGCCAATCTGATCGAGAACGCGCTGCGCCACACCCCCAGGGGCAGCTGCATCGACATCGCGGTCGTGCGCCGGCAGGACGGCCGGGCCGAGCTGTCGATCGCCGATGACGGCCCCGGCATCCCGGCCGATCTGCACGACAAGGTGTTCCAGCGCTTCTACCGGCTGGAGCAGAGCCGCCACACCCCGGGCAACGGGCTCGGCCTGAGCCTGGTCGCGGCCACCGCACAGCTGCACCGGGTGACGGTCACCCTGTCCGACAACCGGCCGGGCCTGAGGGTGTCGCTGCTGTTCCCGTGACGGAGGGTTAGCCCCAGACCTGCGAGCGGTCGCAGCTGAGCAGGATCGTCCTGAGATGGGCGACGATCCGGGCCTGGTTCTCGGCCGATCGGCCGGCGGACCCAGCCTCCGGTACAGCCGGCGTGTCGTGCCGCGCCCCGGTGGCGATGCCCGGCCGTGTCAATGCGCCCGCGTGATCCAGAATCATGATGCCCCTCCCGACTGATCGATCTCCAATTCAGCCGGGGAAGATGGTTTCTTTGCGCCGATCCGCGGTTGTCATGCGCCACAATTGGGAATTAGCGCGACGCCCCGCCTGATGCGATGCCGGCAGACGGGGCCCGGTCGGCGAAGACGAAGGGGCGCAGCAGCAGGCGGCGCTTCCAGTGCAGCAGGCCCAGCCGCCCCTGTTCCGCCGCGCCGTACAGCAGGAAGCGCACCCCGGCGACCCGCGGGTCGTCGCGGCGCAGCAGCCAGCGCACGATCTCGACGAACAGCAGCTTCATCGCGCCGGAGGACAGATGGTCGGCATGGCCGAGGAAGGAGACGATGCGGATGATGTTGCCGATACGGCGCAGCACGATGGTGCCGACCATCCGGTCCCGGTCGCCATCCGCGACGAAGACGCCCCAGTCGACCGTCCAATGCAGCGGGCAGTCGGCGTCGAGCCAGGGGTCGCCGCGCACATCCCGGCCGCGGCCGAAGCGCTGGGCGAAGGCCTGCGGCACCGGCCCGCCGGACCGGAACAGCTTCGACGCCTCGATGTCGCGCATATCGTCGCCCTGGCCGAAGCGGTCGAACATCCGGCAGCGATAGCCGGCCTTCGCCGCCTTGCGCGTCTCGCGCAGGATATAGCCGAAGGAGTGCCGGCGGATGTCCTGCTCATAGGCGCCGACATCCGCGAAATCGCCGAGGTCGAGCAGGCAGGGCGTGCCGTACCACAGCCGGGCCATGCCGTCCGGGCCGCGCCGGGCGAATTTCGAGAGATAGGCGCGGTGCGCGTCGACCATATGCCGGCAGCGTTCGCCGCAGCCTTCCGCATCCAGGCCCAGTTCGGCCTCCGGCAGATCGGCGGCGCCGAGCCCCCAGTGACGCAGGCGCGGCCATTTCCTCAGGCGAAACAGCATCGGCTCGATGCCGCCGAGGTAAAACCGCATGGCGAGGGAGTCGAATGAGATCTGCACAGGAATCCTTGTTCAGGAATCATCAGGTTTCGAGCCCAACTCTGCTGAACGATCCAACGTTCTACCAATGAATCCAAGATGAAATTCTTCTGCCATTGCGCTCAAATTTTCGGAAAAAATTTAACCAATATGCGGAGACTTCGGTCGATCGGCCGGAACGCCCGCCAGTTCCGTTGCATTCCGATCTCTGGCAGTCTTGGCCAGCCGGCATTTCGGCGGAGACCGGATCAATGACGCTCGACGATTATCTGCTGTTCCTGCCCGCCTGCTTTGCCCTGAACATGGCGTTCGGGCCGAACAACCTGCTGTCGCTGTCGAACGGCGCCCGCGACGGCACGCTGCGTGCCATCGCCGCCTCCTCCGGCCGGCTGGTCGCCTTCGCCCTCATGATCGCGATCGCCGGGCTGGGCCTCGGCACGCGGCTGACGACGTCGGAGGTCGCCTTCGCCGCCGTCAAATGGATCGGTGCGGCCTATCTGGTCTGGCTGGGCATCAAGCTGCTGCGCGCCGACGCGCCGGTGCTGGACCGCGGCGCCGCCACCCGGGCGCAGCCGCTGCGCGCCCTGGTCCGGCAGGAGTTCTGGGTCGCCGCCGGCAACCCGAAGGCGGTCCTGATCTTCACCGCCTTCTTCCCGCAATT
>NZ_JBYRFX010000073.1:0-2637 GCF_057815775.1 Inquilinus sp. | reverse complement strand
GTCTCGCTGGTGCCGTCGATGCTCGGTTTTCGCCAGGGTGCGGCCTTCGCCGCCGGCGCGCCGGTGCATGCCTATGCCGCCGGCACCGTTGTCTCGGCGCCGACGTATTTCCCCATGGCGGGTGGCAGGACCGGCCTGATGGGCGAGGCCGGCCCCGAGGCCATCATGCCGCTGATCACCGGCGCCGGTGGCCTGGCGGTGCGCGCTTCCAACCAGAATGGCCAGATCGTGCCGGCCCATCTCACGCGCATGGCGGATGGCTCGCTGGGGGTCTCCTTGCCGCCGCCGGTGCCGCATGCCCGCGGCGGGGTGTTCGGAGGCTTCGAGCTGCCGGCAGCTCCTCCCAGCGGCCTGGCCGCCTCGCCGCAGTCGGCATCGAGCGGGTCGACGCCCGCGGCGTCGCGCAGCCGGCGTGGGGATCTGCCGTCGATGGAGATCCATTTCCACGGCGTCACCGACGCCGACAGCTTCCGCCGTTCGCGCGGTCAGCTGACCTCGGCGATGGGGGCGGAAATTCGCCGGCAGGTTCGGAGGAACGGCAATGGCTAGCTCCTTCGATGATGTGCGCCTGCCCATCTATATCGAGCGCGGCGCCAAGGGCGGCCCCGGCTTCAACACCACGATCGCCGACCTTGCCTCCGGCCGCGAGAAGCGCAATCAGAACTGGTCGCGCAGCCGGGGCAAGTGGGACATCGGCTTCGCCATTGACGAGCTTGCCGGCCTTCGGCCCGTCATCGCGTTCTTCTATGCCCGTCGAGCCAGGGCGCGCGGCTTCCGGTTCCGAGACTGGGCGGATTTTCAGCTCGCGCGCCAGGCGATCGGTGTCGGCGACGCTGCGCTGCGCGTCTTCCAGATCTTCAAGCGGTACGAGCCCGAAGGCCCTGCGCCGTTCGACAGGCCAATCACCCGGCCGGTTCGCGGCACCATCCAGATCTGGGTCAACGGAGTCCTGCAGACGCTGATGGCGGATGGATGGGATGCGGCGCTCCCGCCGACGCCCCGGCCGATGCCGCCGGCGGGCAGGGTCGCGGTCGACGCGAACACCGGCCTGGTGCTGTTCGGCACGGCCCCGGCAAAGGCCGCCGTGATCGAGACCGCCTGCGAATTCGACGTGCCCGTCCGCTTCGATGTCGATGAGTTAGACCTGGAGCTGAGCAGCGGCCAGCTGGGCTCGATCCCTTCGATCCCCATCCGGGAGATCAAGGAATGAAGGCCATCAGCGCAGCCTACCGCTCGCACCTCGACGGCGAGCTGACCACCCTGGCCACCTGCTGGCGCCTGGCCCGGGTTGATGGCCCGGTGCTCGGCTACACCGACCACGATCGGGATCTTACAATCGACGGCGTGCTGTACTCGGCCGGCTCGGGCTACACCCGCACCGCCATTGCCAACCAGAGCGGCCTGGCCGTCGACAACCTCGACCTGGCCGGCGTGCTCGATCACGACACGATCAAGCCCGAAGAGATCCGGGCCGGCCTGTTCGACTACGCCGAGGTGCGGATCTTCCAGGTCAATTGGGCGGACCTGTCGCAGGGCCAGATGCTGCTGCGTCGCGGCCGACTGGGCGAGGTCGCGACCGCGCCCGACGACACCTTCAAGACCGAGCTGCGCGGCCTGTCCCAGGCGCTGTCGCAGAATGTCGGGGAGGTCTACCAGACCGACTGCCGCGCGGATTTCGGAGACGCGCGCTGCAAGAAAGAGCTGGCGCCGCTGCGGGCTGCGGCCACAGTCACCCAGGCGGGTGATCGGCGGACGATCATCGCCAGCTGCGCCGACCCGAGAGCAGTCGACGGCTGGTTCAACGGCGGCCTGGCCGTCTTCCGCAGCGGGCCGAACACCGGCAAGGCGATCGAGATCCGCAGTTGGACCCAGGCCGGCACCCTGGTCCTGCACCTGCCGGCGCCGTATCTGCCGGCCGCCGGCGACATGCTCGAATTGACCCCCGGCTGCGAGCGGACGCGGGACGCCTGCTTCCGTTGGGCCAATGTCATCAACTATCGCGGTGAGTTCCTACTACCTGGCCGCGACCAGATCCTGAAGTACCCCGATGCGACTGGTTGAAGCCGCCCGCACCTATCTCGGCGTGACCTGGCGCCATATGGGCCGGTCGCGCTTCGGCATCGACTGCGTCGGCCTGGCGCTGCTCGCCGCCCGCGACATCGGCCATACGGTCGAAGACGTCGCGGAATATGTCCGCGGCGCCAGCGGCTATGACGTCGTGCATGAGATCGCGGCGCGAACCCGGCCGGCGTCGCTGGGCGACCTGCGCGAGGATCTGATCATCCTGTTCCGCGAGTCCATCTACCCCTGTCATTGTGGCATCCTGGGCTCGGGGCCGCATGGCTGGTCACTGGTCCATGCCCATGCCCGCTCGGGCGAGGTGGTCGAAGACCCCTTCGATTTCTGGGCCGATCGGGCGACGCATGCCTTCGCCCTGCCGGATCGGGAGGCCTGACGATGGGCCGTCTCGCCATCGGCATCGCCGGCGCCGGCGTCGGCTGGGCCTTCGGAGCACCTGGCCTTGGCTTCGCGCGCGGATCGGTTCTCGGCGGCGTGTTGTTCCCTGGCAAAGGCCAGATCACGGAAGGCCCGCAGCTGAGCGACCTCAGCTTGACGTCATCAGCCTATGGCCAGTCG
>NZ_JBYRFX010000072.1:0-2948 GCF_057815775.1 Inquilinus sp. | reverse complement strand
CTCCGGATGGGCATGGATGTCGCGCCGGACCTCGATCAGGCCGGGCGCGATCGCCTGCACCGCCTCGTCGATCGAGGCCCCGATATCGTTGCGTCTGTCCATCGAACACATCTCCTGCGCCGCCGGTTGCTGACACTGATTCCAGGCCGGATGGAAGAATCCGTCTTCCCCCGCCATGGCGGAAGCAGACACAGCACGGTACTGCGAAACGGCGGAGGCCTACAGCCGTAGCCCGGATGGTCCGCCGCTGACACGGTCGGGTAACTGCCGCCGTCCAGCCTGCCGGCTGATCCGATCTGTCCCGGTAAGGAAGACCCATGCAGACCCCCAGCCTGAAGCGGCGCGACGGCGCCATCGTCGACACCGCCGCGATCGCAGCCTTCCGGGAGGGGTTCGCCGGCCAGGCGATCCTGCCGGATGATGCCGCCTATGCGACGGCGCGCCGGATCTGGAACGCCAGCATCGACAAGCATCCAGGCCTGATCGCCCGCTGCGCCGGGGTGGCCGATGTGGTCCGCGCAATCCGCTTCGCGCGGGAGCAGGACCTGCTGGTGGCGGTGCGCGGCGGCGGCCACAATGTCGGCGGCCGGGCGCTGTGCGACGACGGCATCGTCATCGACCTCTCCGCCATGACCGGCGTGTTCGTCGACCCGGTGCAGCGGACGGTGCGGGTGCGCGGCGGCACGCTGCTGGCCGAGGTCGACCGCGAGACGCATCTGCACGGGCTGGCGGTACCGCTGGGCGTGGTGTCGCGCACCGGCGTCGCCGGCCTCACCCTCGGCGGTGGTGTCGGCTGGCTGGTGCGCAAGCACGGCCTGGCCTGCGACAACCTGCTGTCCTGCGAGGTGGTGACCGCCACGGGCGAGATCGTCACCGCCGATGCCGAGACCAATGCCGACCTGTTCTGGGGGCTGCGCGGCGGCGGCGGCAATTTCGGCATCGTCACCTCCTTCCTGTTCCGGGCGCATCCGGTGTCGACCGTGCTCGGCGGCCTCATCATCTATCCGCGCGCCCAGGCCGCTTCGCTGCTGCGCCATTATCGCGATTTCATGGCCACGGCGCCGGAGGAGCTGACCGCCTATTGCGGCCTGATCTCCACGCCCGACGGGATGCCGGCCTCGGCGGTGGCGCTGTGCTACAGCGGCGACCTGGCCGAAGGCGAGAAGGTGGTGGCGCCGCTGCGCCGCTTCGGCACGCCGCTGATGGATGTGGTCCAGCCGATGCCGTTCCCGGCGATGCAGACCCTGGCCGACGGGTCGTTCCCGGACGGCACCTACAACTACTGGAAGTCGAGCTTCCTGACGGCGCTGAGCGACGAGGCGATCGACCTGATCGTCGAACACGGCAACCAGGCGCCGTCGGCCCTGTCCGGCGCGCTGGTCGAATTCTACGGCGGCGCGGCCGGCCGGGTCGGCCCGGCCGAGACCGCCTTCGCCCAGCGCCAGGCCGAGTTCAATGTCGGCATCAACGCGCAATGGACCGACCCGGCGGAGGAAGGGGCCCATATCGGCTGGGCGCGCGCCATGTCGGATGCGCTGCAGCCCCATTCCAGCGGCGGCTACCTCCTGAACTTCCTCGGCGAAGATGCGGACGCGGTCCGCGGCGCCTTCGGCGCGAACCATGCGCGGCTGGCCCAGCTCAAGGCCAAATACGACCCGGCCAACTTTTTCAGCCTGAACCAGAACATCCTGCCGGCGCGCTGACGGCTCGCCGTCAGGACGCCTGGATCAGGACAGCAGCTCGACGGCGCTGCGCGACAGGGCGGCGACGCCCAGGCCGATGCAGCGCTCGTCCGGCTGGTAGTCGGAGTTGTGCAGGTGGTCGTCGCGGCCCGGCTGCGACGCGCCGACACGCAGGTGGAAGGACGGCACCCGTTCGGAGAAGAAGGCGAAATCCTCGGCGCCGAAGCCGGGCGGGATCTCATGCACCGCGTCGCCGAATTGCTGGCGCACCGCGGCGACCGTGGCGTCCAGCATCTTTTCGTCGTTCATCAGCGGCGGCACGCCGAGCTGGTAGTCCAGGTCGCATTCGACCCGGTGGCTCAGGGCGATGCCCTGCACGATCCGGCGCAGTGCCGCCTCGGCCGTCGCCCGGGCCCCGGGCGAGCGTGCCCGGACAGTGCCGCGCAGGGTGCAGCTGTCCGGGATGATGTTGTGGGTGGCGCCGCCGGCGATGCTGCCGATGGTCACCACCGCGCCCTCGGCCGGGTTGATCTCGCGCGAGATCACGGTCTGCAGCTGGGTCACCAGATAGGCGGCGGCGACGATCGGGTCGATCGTGTCCTGCGGCCGCGCGGCATGGCCCGACCGGCCGCGCACGACGATGTCGAAGCTGTCGGCCGACGCCGTGCTGGCGCCGTGGATATAACCGAACTTGCCGGTCGGCATGCCCGGGCTGTTGTGGAAGGCCAGGGCCATGTCGACGCCGTCCAGCGCGCCATCGGCGATCATCGCCGCGGCGCCGCTCTCCTGCGTCTCCTCGGCCGGCTGGAACACCAGCCGGATGGTGCCGCGCAGCTGCGGCGCCAGGTCCTTCAGCACGGCGCCGACGCCGATCAGGGTGGCGGTGTGGATGTCGTGGCCGCAGGCATGCATCTTGCCGGCCACGATGCTGGCGAAGGGTTGGCCGGTCATCTCGTTGATCGGCAGCGCGTCCATGTCGGCGCGGATCAGCAGCATCGGGCCGGGTGCGCCGCCCTTGATGTCGGCGACGATGCCGGTGCGGCCGATGCCGCTGCGGTAGGCGATGCCGAGCTTGTCCAGTTCGGCCGCGACGACGCCGGCGGTGCGCTCGACATCGAAGCCGATCTCCGGATGGGCATGGATGTCGCGCCGGACCTCGATCAGGCCGGGCGCGATCGCCTGCACCGCCTCGTCGATCGAGGCCCCGATATCGTTGCGTCTGTCCATCGAACACATCTCCTGCGCCGCCGGTTGCTGACACTGATT
>NZ_JBYRFX010000071.1:0-1819 GCF_057815775.1 Inquilinus sp. | reverse complement strand
CTCCGGCTCCAGCTCGGTGGTGCCGGGCTTGTAGTCCATCAGCCCGCCGAAGATGCTCTTGATGATCGACCAGTTCTGCCAGTCGTAGCCGATGGCGGGGTCGAGGGTGGTGACGTCGTCCTTGTAGGTGACGGTCATGGTGCCGCCCGGCTTGATGTCCTGGGCCGCGGCCGGAAGCGACGCACAGGCCAGGGCCAGGGCGGCGGCGCCTGCGAGCAGCATGGTCTTCAGCATGAAACCTCCTGTGGTTCGGCGCGGGCTTCGCCCGTCACCGTAGCTTGATCCTCGGGTCGATGAACGGGGCGATCAGGTCGGCCAGCAGGTTGCCGATCACGATGGCGACGGCGGAGACCAGCGTGACGCCCATGATGATAGGGATGTCGATGCGCTGGATCGCCTGCCAGGTCAGCTGGCCGATGCCGGGCCAGCCGAACACGGATTCGACGACGACGATGCCGCTCATGAACAGGCCGATATCGATGCCGATCATGGCGACGATCGGCAGGAAGGCGTTGGGCAGGGCGTGGGCCAGGACGACGCGCCAGGTGCTCAGGCCCTTGGCCCGGGCGGTGCGCACGTAGTCCTGGCGCAGCACGTCCAGCATCGCCGACCGCATCATCCGCGAATACCAGCCCGCCCCCAGGAACCCGAGCGTCAGCGAGGGCAGAACAAGATGTGAGAAGGTGCCGTAGCCGCCGATCGGGAACCAGCCCAGCTGCACCGCGAAGACGTACAGCAGCAGGATGCCGACCACGAATTGCGGGGCCGAGACGCCGACGAAGGAGGTCAGCATCAGCGCATGGTCTGTCACGGTGCCACGCCGCAGCGCCGCGATCACGCCCATGGTCAGGCCCAACGCCAGCTCGCAGACGATGGCGCCGACCATCAGCAACAGGCTGGCCGGCAGGCGGCTCATGATCAGCGTCGCCACCTCGGTCTTCTGCAGGTACGACCGGCCGAGATCGCCCTGCAGCAGCCCGCCGAGATAGCGCAGGTATTGCACATGGAACGGCCGGTCGAGGCCGAGCTGGGCGCGGATATTCGCCACCACCTCCACCGTCGCGCTGCGCCCGGCGATCTGCCGCGCCGGGTCGGCCGGCAGCAGGTACAGGAGCACGAAGGTGACCAGGCTGACGCCGAGCAGGATCAGCACCGCTTGCGCCAGGCGGCGGGCCAGATAGGCGGCCATCAGTGCCGGCCCTTCTGTGTCGGGTCGAGGATGTCGCGCAGCGCATCCCCGACCAGGTTGAAGGCCAAGGCCAGCAGGATGATGGCGGCGCCGGGGATGAACACCAGCCAGGGCGCGGTCGTGAAATAGGTCTGGTTCTCGAAGATGATGTTGCCCCAGCTCGGCGTCGGCGGCTGCACCCCGATGCCGAGGAAGGACAGGGTGGCCTCCAGCAGCACCGTGGTGGCGATGCCGAGCGTGCCCCAGACGTTGGTGGTGGAGACCAGGTGCGGCAGGATGTGACGGACCAGGATGCGGCTGCGGGAGGCGCCGAGGCCCCATTCCGCCTCGATGAAGTCGCGCTCCGCGATCGACCGGGTCTCGGTGTAGATGATGCGGGCGATCTGCACCCAGTTCACCATGGCGATGACCAGCGCCACGATCCACAGCGACGGCTTGAAGATCGCGGCCAGCACGATCGCCAGCAGCAGGGCGGGGAAGGCCATCATCAGGTCGGTGAAGCGCATCATCACCGCGCCCAACCAGCCGCCGAAGAAGCCGGCGACGACGCCGAAGAATGTGCCGATCAGCACCGCCGCGCCATTGGCGACGACGCCGATGATCAGCGAGGTCTGGGCGCCGTAGACCAGG
>NZ_JBYRFX010000070.1:0-1816 GCF_057815775.1 Inquilinus sp. | reverse complement strand
CAGCAGGAAGAATACCGCGGCGGCGTCGGTCGAGCTGATGATCGCGCCGGTCAGCAGCGACACGTACCAGCCGAAGCCGAAGATGACATGGACCGCGACCGCGGCCAGGCCGGTGGTCATCAGCACGACGATGGTCGCTAGGGTCAGCGCCGGGGCGGCGGCGGCGCGGAAGCTCTGCAGCCTGGTCTCGAAGCCGCTGTCGAACAGGATCAGGGCCAGCGCCACGCTGCCGATGAAATAGGCCGCCGGGGCGTTGTCGAAATGGATCTTGCCGATGCCGTCCTCGCCGGCGCCCAGGCCGACCGCCAGGAACACCAGCAGCAGGGGGGCGCCGACCCGGAACGAGATCAGGCTGGTGAAAACGCTGAGCGCAATGAGTCCCGCCGAAACGAGAATGGCGAGGTTCATCGCCTCGATCATCTGGGCCCTCTTAACATCCGGGGATCACGGTCGCAGCAGCGCGACTCGCCTCCTGGACTTCATCCCAGAAAGTTGACGGAAATCGGGCTCGATTGCACGGCTTCAGGTCGCGATTTCCGCCGGATTGTCCCGCCGCGGCGGAAACAACAGCAGATGCGTCAGCCGGGTACCGTCAGGACAGCAGTTCGACGGCGCTGCGCGACAGGGCGGCGACGCCCAGGCCGATGCACGCCTCGTCCGGCTGGTAGTCGGAATTGTGCAGATGGTCGTCGCGGCCGGGCTGTGACGCGCCGACGAACAGATGGGCGGACGGCACGCGTTCGGCGAAGAAGGCGAAATCCTCGGCACCGAACACCGCCGCATTCTCCCGCACCGCGTCGCCGCCGAACTGCTCGCGCACCGCGGCGACCGCCTGGTCCAGCACGCGGTCGTCGTTCATGACCGGCGGCACGCCGCGCCGGTAGCGCAGCTCGGGCTCGACCCGATGGCTCAGGGCGATGCCCTTCACGATCCGGCGCACTGCGGCTTCGGCCGCGTCGCGCACCGCCGGCGACCGGGCGCGGACGGTGCCGCGCAGGGTGCAGCTGTCAGGGATGATGTTGTGGATGGCGCCGCCGGCGATGCTGCCGATGGTCACCACCGCCCCTTCGGCCGGGTTGGTTTCCCGGGACACCACAATCTGCAGTTGGGTCACGAGATAGGCCGCGGCGACGATCGGGTCGATGGTGTCGTGCGGCCGCGCGGCATGGCCGGACCGGCCGCGCAGCACCAGGTCGAAGCTGTCGGACGATGCCATGCTCGCCTCGTGTTTGTAGCTGAACGCCCCGGTCGGCAGGCCGGGATCGTTGTGGAAGGCCAGGGCCATGGCGACACCGTCCAGGGCACCGTCGGCGATCATGGCGGCGGCACCGCTCTCCTGCGTCTCCTCGGCCGGCTGGAACACCAGGCGCACCGACCCGCGCAGCTGCGGCGCCAGATCCTTCAGCACGGCGCCGACGCCGATCAGGGTCGCGGTGTGGATGTCATGGCCGCAGGCATGCATCTTTCCCGGCACCGTGCTGGCGAAGGGCAGGCCGGTCATCTCGTGGATCGGCAGGGCATCCATGTCGGCGCGGATCACCAGCATCGGCCCCGGCGCGCCGCCCTGGATGTCGGCGACGATGCCGGTGCGGCCGATGCCGCTGCGGTCGGCGATGCCGAGCTTGTCCAGTTCGGCCGCGACGACGCCGGCGGTGCGCTCGACATCGAAGCCGAACTCCGGATGGGCATGGATGTCGCGCCGGACCTCGATCAGGCCGGGCGCGATCGCCTGCACCGCCTCGTCGATCGAGGCCCCGATATCGTTGCGTCTGTCCATCGAACACATCTCCTGCGCCGCCGGTTGCTGACACTGATT
>NZ_JBYRFX010000069.1:0-2715 GCF_057815775.1 Inquilinus sp. | reverse complement strand
CCGAGGCCCCCGAAACGGCCCTGACCAAGGCGGATTACGAGGCGCTGGCGGCGTTCCGCCACGCGCTGCGGCGCTTTCTCGACTTCAGCGGCGAGGCGGCGAAGACGGCGGGGCTGACGCCGCAGCAGCACCAGGCGTTGCTGGCGATCAAGGGATTCCCCGGGCGCGACTCGGTGACGATCGGCGAATTGGCGGAGCAGCTGGTGCAGCGGCATCACAGCACGGTCGGGCTGGTCGACCGGCTGGCGGCACTGGGGCTGGTGCGGCGCGACACCGATCCGGCCGATCGCCGGCGGATCCATGTCGCGCTGACCGACCAGGCAGAAACCGTGCTGGCCGGCCTGTCCGCCATCCATCGCGACGAACTGCGCCGACTCGGCCCGTCGCTCGCCGCGCTGCTGGGCCGGCTGGGGACGGAGGGGTAGCTACAGCACCTTGCCGGGGTTCATCAGGCCGAGCGGGTCGATCGCGCCCTTGATCAGGCGCATCAACCCAAGCTCCTCCGGCGAGCGCGATAGCGGCAGATAGGCCTTCTTGCTGAAGCCGATGCCGTGTTCGGCTGAAACCGACCCGTCGAAGCGGGACACGATGCCGTAGACCGCGTCCTCGATCTCATGCTGCGGCAGGGCGCCGCCATCCAGCCGCCCCAGCACCAGGTGCAGGTTGCTGTCGGCGACATGGCCGTAGAACACGGCGGTCGCCTCCGGCCAGGTCGTGTCGATCAGCGCGCGTAGGCTGCGCACCGCCTCACCCATATGGCCGAGCGGGATGCCGACATCGAACTTCACGCTGCCGCCGCGGAAATGCTGGGCGTATTCCGCCGGCACCTCGCGGATCGCCCACAGCTTCCGCCGCTCCTCCTCCGACTTGGCCAGCACGGCGTCGTGCAGCAGCCCGCGCTCGAATAGGACGGCCAGCGGCGCCTCCAGGCTGTCCTGGTCGGGCAGGCTGGTCTCGATCAGCAGATACAGCGGCGCGTCGCCGGGCAGGGGCGCGGTCCGTCCCGCCGTCCGGGTGGCGAAGGCGTAGAAATCGGGCCACATCGCCTCGAAGGCCAGCAACTGCCCAGGGATCTCCTGCTCCAGGAAGCGCAGGATCGACAGGGCGGCGTCGAAATCCCGGATCGCGCACAGCGCCGTCTGCCGGCTGCGGACCGGCGGGTGCAGGGCCAGCACGACCCGGGTGACGACGCCCAGCGTGCCCTCCGCCCCGATGAACAGCTGCGGCCAGTCATAGCCGGTGTTGTTCTTGATCAGCTTGTTCAGCGACCGGACCACGGTGCCGTCCGCCAGCACCACCTCCAGTCCGCGGACATTCTGCCGGGTCATGCCGTAGCGCAGCACGTTGATGCCGCCGGCATTGGTCGCGACATTGCCGCCGATGGTGCAACTGCCGCGGGCGCCGAGATCGATGCCGCAGGCAAAGCCCGCCGCCTCCGCCGCCTGGTGCAGCTGTTCCAGCGGCGTGCCGGCCAGCGCCGTCAGCGTGGCGCTGGAGGCGTCGACCTCCTCGACCCCCACCATGCGCGACAGCGACAGGGCGACGTCGTCCGGGCCGGGATGGGCGCCGCCGGCCAGCCCGGTCAGCCCGCCCTGGGTCACCACGCCCTGGCCGTGGGCGCTGCAGATCCGCAGGGCGGCCGACACATCCTCGGTCGTCCGCGGCAGCACCAGCGCCTTCGGCCGCGTCGCGGGATAGCCGGCCCAGTCCTGGTGGAACCGCGGGTCGATCGCATCGCCGGTGCGGACCAGATCAGCCCCCAGCGCCGCCAGCAGGGCCGTCACCACGGCATCGGCGAGGGTCGCCGCCTCGGTCATACGCTCAACCCCTTTAAAGTCTTGGAGTCCACCGGCTGGGCGCACAGCACGGAGATGGCCGACAGCAGGCATAGCACGGCCAGGTAGATCGCCACCGGCACGGCCGATTGGTAATGCGCGAACAGCGCCGTGGCGATCAGCGGCGCCGCCCCGACCACCACCGACGACACCTCATGCGCCACGGCCAGGCCGGAATAGCGCAGCTCGGTCGGGAACAGCTCGGTGAACAGCGCCGGCTGCACCCCGATCATGGCGGCGTGGCAGATGCCGTTGCCGACCAGCAGCGCCAGCAGGATCAGCGCCGTCGACTGGCTGGCGATCATCAGGAAGAACGGATAGCCGAAGGCGGCCATCGTCACGACGCCGAACAGATAGATGCGGCGGCGGCCGTAGCGGTCCGACAGGGCGCCGAACACCAGCATCATTCCCGCATCGGCGGCCATGGCGATGGCGACGCCCAGCAGCAGCACGCCGGTCGGCGCGCCGACGAATTTGCCGTATGCCAGCGAGAACACGATCATCAGATGGGACCCGCCCATCTCCGCCAGCCGCGCGCCGATGCCGACCAGCATCGCGCGCGGGTGCTTGCGGAACAGCTCCGGGATCGGCTGGTGCGCCACGCCTTTGCGGTCTGCCGCCTGCTGGAAGTCGCGGCTCTCCTGCACGCTGAAGCGGATGTAGATGCCGACGCCGAAGATCACCACGCTCAGCAGGAACGGGATGCGCCAGCCCCAGGCCAGGAAATCGGCCTCGGGCAGTTGCTGCGCCAGGTAGAAGACGAGCGACGAGAGGATGAAGCCGCCGCCGACCCCGACCTGGCTCCAGGCGCCGTAGAAGCCGCGCCGTCCGGGCGGCGCGTTCTCGGTCGTCATCAGCACCGCGCCGCCCCATTCGCCGC
>NZ_JBYRFX010000068.1:0-3389 GCF_057815775.1 Inquilinus sp. | reverse complement strand
GATGCCGGTCTCGCGCGCCTCCTGCAGCAGCCGGCCGACCTGCCAGCGGGTCAGGCCGAGTTCCTGCGCGATCTCGCTCTGGTTCCGGTCCAGGTCGTAATAGAGCTTGGCCGCCTGGACCATGAACTGTTCGCGCTGGGCATCGGAGGTGACGCGATGCCCGAGATCGGCCTGAAGGGTCACGGCGGCGCGTCCAACAACATTTGAGCATTAACTGCTCGAATGAGCGGACGCTACCGCCGCCGGCGGCGGACTGTCAAGCCACGACCGACGGCGATAGTCTGGGCGCCGAGGCCATCGCCCAGGGGGAGACGCCCATGACCGAGACCGCGCGCATGCTGACCGGCAAATGCTACTGCGGCGCCGTCCACTACGAAGTGGCGGACGCGTTCCGCTACGCCATGAACTGCCACTGCTCGAACTGCCGGCGGACGACGGGGTCGGCGTTCAAGCCCATCGCCGGCATCGAGCGCAGCAAGCTGACGGTGACCCAGGGCCAGGATGCGCTGATGATCTATGGCGAGCCGGACGGCAACAACACGCATTGCCGGGCCTGTGGCTCGCTGCTGTTCTCGGTCGTCCGCGACGGCGCCTATGTCCATGTCGCCATGGGCACGCTGGTCGACGACCCGACCATCCGGCCGACCGAGCACATCTTCGTCGGCTCCAAGGCGCCCTGGTACACCATCGCCGATGACCTGCCGCAATATGAGGAGTTCTCGGTCTAACCGGCCGACTGGCGCACCAGCGCCGCCAGTACCTCGGTCAGGGGCGTGATGCCGCGCCGGATCTCGCCGCCCTCGACCTCGATCCGCCCGGCATTGTGGGCGTCGTACAGTTCGGTGATCAGGCGGACATAGCCCTCGCTCAGGCCGCCGGCCGCCAGCGCCTGCTCCCACTGGCCGCGCGGCAGGGCCACCGCCTGGACCGGCAGGCCGAGCGGTTCGGCCAAGGCGGCCGCCACGTCCATGGCCGTGCACCGCTGCGGCCCTTCGGCGTGGAGGATGCGCGGCGGCGCCTCGGCGGCATCCAGCAGATCCGCCGCGATCAATCCGACATCGGGGGCCGAGACGGTCGGGAACCGCTTGTCGAGGGGATGGTGCAGGCTGGCCAGGACGCCGGTCGCCACCGCAGAGCGCAGCGACCGCGCCCAATTCTCCATATGCTCGGCCGAGCGCAGGAAGGAGATGCCCGGCAGGCCGCCGAACCGCTGCTCCAGGTCATGGAAGAGTACGGTGATGCCGGTGCCGGCCGCATGCTGGGCGCCATAGTCGGAGATGGCGACAGTGCGCGGCGGTCGCGCCGCCTCCAGCGCCCTGGCCAGGCTGTCGATCAGGCTGCGGGCCTCGGCCGCAGCATCGCCGCGCGACGGCGCCAGCGGCACGATCGCCAGCGCACCGTCGGCATCCCGCAAGGCCGCGGTCAGCGCCCCGGTCGCCGCGATATCGGCGACCACGATTTCGCAGCCGGCTTCGGCCAATGGCCCGGCCTTGGCCGGGTCGCGGATGATCGCGCGCACCGCCCTGCCCCGCCGCCGCAGCTCCAGCGCCGCGGCTCCACCGATCCGGCCGGTGGCCCCGATGATGGCAAACATGGTCTCGTCTCCCGTTGTGCCCGGATGGGGCTCAAATCGGGACGGACCTTGCCGCGGGAGGCGCGGTCGGTCGCGCCGGAACGGACGGCGCAGCGCCGGATCGGACGGCGGCGATCAGTGCCGGTCGCGCCGCACCGCCCCGGGGGTGACGCCGAGGATCCGCCGCATCGCCCGGGCCATATGGCTCTGATGCGCGAAGCCGGCGTCGAGGGCGATCTGGGCCATCGGCAGCCTGCCGTCCAGCAGCAGCGCCCGCGCCCGCTCGACCCGGCGGCGGATGACGTATTGATGCGGCGCCAGGCCGGTCGACGCCTTGAACAGCGGCTTGAAATGCGACGGGCTGAGCCCGGCCGCCGCCGCCAGCTCGGCCAGGGTCAGCCGCTGGTCCAGCCGGACCTCGATCAGTTCCAGCACCCGGCCGAGCTGCCGGCGGGACAGCGCCTGGCCGAGGGCCGGCGCCGCCGGCACTGGGGCCGCGTAGCGGCGCAGCAGATGGGCCGCCAGCGCCAGGCCCAGGCTGTCGGCATAGAGCGGGTCGGATTCGGCGCCGGCCTCCAGCTCGGCCTTCAGGGCCCAGCCGACATGCTCGATCCGCGGGTCGCGCAGTTGCAGCCGCGGCGCGATCTCCAGCCGGCCCGAGGCCAGGCCCAGCCCTTCCGCCGCGCTGTGCAACAGGGACGGGCTCAGGCGCAGCAGCAGGAAGCGCGCCGGCCCCTCATCCTGCCACACGCCGGTGGCGCCGGCCGGCAGCAGGTCGATGTCGCCCTCGCGCTGCAGCCGGTCCTGGACGATGCCTTCGGCCCGGCAATGGGCAAGGACCGGCGCACCGACATGCAGGCTGAGGCGCAGATCGGGCGACGGCGGCGCCTCGACCGCATGGTCGGCCGCAGCGAACAGCCCTGCGGCGAAGCCGGTCCATTGCGCCGCCCGTTCCGGCACGATCGCCCCGGACCGGATCACCGGTTCATGTGTATCCATTCCGCCACACCTTTCGGCCGTCCTGCGAACGGGAGCCCCAGTCTACGTCGCGGCGCTTGAGCGGGCGAGGCCCCGTCGCTATATCCGCGCCACCAGGCCGGGCCCCTCTGGCAGATCCTTCGGGATCTGCGATGTCGGACTGGAGACTCCCATGGAGTGGCCCGCCTGCTGATCCCTGATATTCAGCATCGGATTCTGGTCGATGGCGCCCCGCGGCGCCGCCAGCCCCGGACGGCACGCAGGCCCCTCCTCGCGACAAAGAGGATGGTGTTTGCATGGAACATTTGCTGACGGGCGAGGCGCTGACCGCCCTGCTCCAGGTCATCATGATCGACCTCGTGCTGGCGGGGGACAACGCCATCGTCATCGGCCTGGCCGCGGCCGGGCTGCCCAAGGAGCAGCGCGCCAAGGCCATCCTGATCGGCATCGCCGCCGCCACGGTGCTGCGCATCGTCTTCGCCCTGGCGACGACGCAGCTGCTGGCCATCGTCGGCCTGCTGCTGGCCGGCGGCGTGCTGCTGCTGTGGGTGTGCTGGAAGATGTGGCGTGAGCTGCGGCACAACGCCAAGCAGGACCACGACGCCGAGAACGCGCTGGCCGGCGCGGACGGCAACAGTGCCCCGCGCAAGACCTTCGCCCAGGCGGCCTGGCAGATCGTCGTCGCCGACGTGTCGATGTCGCTGGACAACGTGCTGGCGGTGGCCGGCGCGGCGCGCGAGCACCCGATCATCCTGGTCTTCGGTTTGGCGCTGTCGATCGCGATGATGGGCTTCGCCGCCTCGTTCATCGCCAAGCTGCTGAACCGCCACCGCTGGAT
>NZ_JBYRFX010000067.1:0-4361 GCF_057815775.1 Inquilinus sp. | reverse complement strand
CTGGTCGTCACCGGCGGCTGCGCCCGCCTGGTGGCGATCATCGCCAGCGGCGCCGTCGATCGGACGACGCTGCTGCCGCTGGCGATGGAGCTCGGCGTGACGCCGGCCCTCTGGCTCTGGCAGCGCCGCGTCGCCCGTATGTCCGAGCTATCACCCCGCTCTTAGATATTTCGCGCTGCTGTCGTGCTCGAACAGATGCAGCAGGATGCGCAGCGCCTGGCCGCGCGGGCCTTCCAGCTCTGGGTCCTTGTTCAGGATCAGGGCGACGTCGTCGCGCGCCACCGCCAGCAGGTCGCCCTGGGCGTCGATGTCGGCGATGCGGAACTCCGGCATGCCGCTCTGCTTCGTGCCCAGCATCTCGCCGGCGCCGCGCAGGCGCAGATCCTCCTCGGCAATGCGGAAGCCGTCCTCGGTTTCCCGGATGGTGGCCAGGCGCTGCCGTGCCGTTTCCGACAGCGGCGGGGTGTACAGCAGGATGCAGCGCGATGCCGCGTCGCCGCGCCCGACCCGGCCGCGCAGCTGGTGCAGCTGGGCCAGGCCGAAACGCTCGGCATGCTCGATCACCATCACCGTCGCCGCCGGCACGTTGACGCCGACCTCGATCACCGTGGTGGCGATCAACAGGTCGATGCCGCCCTCGGCGAAACCGGCCATGACGGCGTCCTTCTCCGCCGCCTTCATCTTGCCGTGCACCAGCCCGACCTTCTCGCCGAACATGCGGCGCAGATCGTCGTAGCGGTCGGTCGCGGCGGCGAGGTCGATGCTCTCGGATTCCTCGACCAGCGGGCAGACCCAATAGGCCTTGCCGCCGCCGGCCAAGTGCCGGCCGATGCCGGCCACCACCTCGTCGATCCGCTCGGACGACACGGCGCGGGTGTCGACCGGGGTGCGGCCCGGCGGCTTCTCGGTCAGCTTCGACACCTCCATGTCGCCATAGGCCGTCAGCTGCAGCGTGCGCGGGATCGGCGTCGCGGTCATGACCAGCACGTCGACGCCGTCGCCCTTGGCCGACAGCTGCAGCCGCTGGTGCACGCCGAAGCGGTGCTGCTCGTCGATCACGGCGACGGCCAGGTCGGCGAACTCGACGCTGTCCTGGAACAGCGCATGGGTGCCGACGACGACGCGGATCGACCCGTCGGCCAGGCCGGCCAGCGTCTCCTTGCGCGCCTTGCCCTTGTCGCGGCCGGTCAGCAGCCCGACCGTCAGCCCGACCGGGGCCAGCAGCGCCGACAGGGTCTCGCGATGCTGCCGCGCCAGGATCTCGGTCGGCGCCAGCATGGCGGCCTGGCGGCCATCCTCGACCGCCGCCAGCATCGCCATCAGCGCGACCACGGTCTTGCCGCTGCCGACATCGCCCTGCAGCAGCCGCAGCATCCGCGCCGGCGCTGCCAGGTCGGCATAGATCTCGGCCAGCGACAGCTGCTGGGCGTTGGTCAGGGCGAAGGGCAGGGCGGCCTCGACCTTGCCGCGCAGCGACCCGTCGCCCTTGGTCGGGCGCCCCGGCCGTTCACGGGTCGACCGGCGGAACAGCGCCAGGGCCAGCTGGTTCGCCAGCAGCTCGTCATAGGCCAGGCGCTGCCGGGCCGGGGCGACCGGCAGCAGGTCGGCCGCGTCCTGTGGCGCATGGGCCCGGCGCAGCGCAACCTGCCAGCCCGACCAGGCGCGTTGCCGCAGCCAGGCGGCGTCCTGCCATTCCGGCAGCTCCGGTGCCTTGGCGACGGCGTCGGCGATGATCTTGGCCAGGGTGCGGGGCATCAGGCCGGCGGTCAGCGGATAGATCGGCTCGACCACCGCGATCTCCTCGCGCTCCTCCAGCGGGCCGGTCCGGTCGGGATGCGGCATCTGCAGGGCGCCCTGGAACTGCTCGACCCGGCCGGAGACGATTCGGACCTGGCCGATCGGGAAGTTCGCCTCCAGCCAGTCCATCCGGGCGTGGAAGAAGACGAGGTCGATCGTTCCGGTCGAATCCGAGGCCCGGACCCGGTGCGGCGCGCGGGCGGAGGAGCCGCGGACATAGCCGTCGATGTGCAGGGTCAGGGTGACGATGGTGCCCGGCTGCGCCTCGCGCAGGGTGACCAGCCGGCGCCGGTCGACCACGCCGCTGGGCAGGTGCCACAGCAGGTCCAGCGCCTTCGGCCCGGCCAGCCTCTCGATCAGCTTTGCGGTCTTCGGACCGATGCCGTGCAGGGATTCGATGGCAGCAAAGAGTGGGAAGAGGATTTGCGGACGCAAGGCTCAGGTCTATATGAGGGCATAAGTGGAAGAGCACCTTAAGCCAATGACCGAGCCGACCGATAGCGATGCCGCAGCACCGCTGCGCCGCCGACTGCGCTTCCGCAGCTGGCATCGTGGCACCCGCGAGGCCGACCTGCTGCTGGGCGGTTTTGCCGACGCCACGCTGGACCGGCTCGATGCAGACCAGTTGGCCCGCTACGCCGACCTGATCGAGAACAACGATCCCGATCTGTGGGACTGGGTGATCGAACGTGTCCCGGTACCGGCCGATGTCGATTGCGACGTGATGCAGCTGCTGCTCGACTACGCCCGATCGCGGGGCCGCGGATGAGCGCGCTGCCCCAACATGCTTTGGCCGAACGGGCCGTAGCCGACACTGGCGGCCGCTATCGCACCATCGGCGGCGTGCCGCAGGGCCAGGATGCGCGGCTGATCGCCGAACTGGCGCGCCAGGCCGGCGGCCGCGGGCTGCTGCATGTCGCCAGCGACGACGCCCGGCTGCCGACGCTCGAAGGCGCGCTCGCCTTCTTCGCGCCGGACCTGGAGGTGGTGGTCCTGCCACCCTGGGACTGCCTGCCCTATGACCGGGTCTCGCCGAACCCCGAGACGGTGGCGGAGCGGGTCGACGCGCTGACCCGGCTGCTGATCCCGCGCAAGCCGAACCAGCCCCTCGTGGTGCTGACCACCATCGGCGCCGCGATGCAGCGGGTGCCGCCGCGTGCCAGCTTCGCCGAGGCCAGCCTGTCGATCGCCCTGCGCGACCGGGTCGATCTCGAGGCACTGCAGGGCTTCCTGGCCCGCAACGGCTACAGCCGCGCCCAGACGGTGCGCGAACCCGGTGAATTCGCCGTCCGCGGCGGCATCGTCGACCTGTTCCCGCCGGGGCTGGAGGAGCCGCTGCGGCTCGACCTGTTCGGCGACGAGCTGGAGAAGATCCGCCGCTTCGACCCGATGTCCCAGCGCACCACCGGCGAGGTCGAGCGCATCACGCTCAAGCCGATGGGCGAGATTTTCCTGGATCCGGCCGCGATCGCCCGCTTCCGCAGCGGCTACCGCGAACTGTTCGGCGCCATCAACGACGACGACCCGCTATACGAGGCGGTCTCGGCCGGCCGCAAGCAGCCCGGGATGGAACATTGGCTGCCGCTGTTCCACGACCATCTCGACACCATCTTCGACTACCTGCCGGACGCCTCGGTCACGCTGGATCACCAGATCGAGCAGGCGCGCGACCAGCGGCTGGCCCAGATCGCCGATTTCTACGAGGCGCGGCTGACCCATCAGGCGGCGCAGAAGAAGGCCAAGGGCGTGCCCTATCGGCCGATCCCACCCGATCGCCTGTATCTCGACGTGGCGGAATGGGATGCCGGCCTCGCCGGCCGCCCCGTCGCCGATTTCTCGCCCTTCGCCCCGCCCGAGGGCGGCACCGATGCCGGCGGCCGCCGCGGCCACGACTTCGCCGATGCCCGCGCCAATCCGGAGGTCAATCTCTACGCCGCGGTGCGGCTGTATCTCGGTGAGCTGAAGGCGGCGGGCAAGCGCGTGCTGGTCGCCGGCTACACCACCGGTGCCCGCGACCGCCTGCGCACGATGCTGTCGGACCAGGGCAAGGCCGATTTCGCCGTGGCCGAGACTTGGGCCGGGGTCGAGAAGATCGATCCGCGCACCGCCATCATGGTGGTGCTGCCGCTGGAACACGGCTTCGCCACTCCAGAACTCGCCGTCGTCACCGAACAGGACATCCTCGGCGACAGGCTGACCCGGCCGCAGAAGAAGCGGCGCAAATCCGACCAGTTCATCGCCGAGGTCTCGGCCCTGGCGTCGGGCGACATCGTCGTCCACCAGGATCACGGCATCGGCCGCTATGAGGGGCTGGAGACGCTGACCGTCGGCGGCGCGGCGCATGATTGCCTGCGCATCGTCTATGAGGGCGGCGACAAGCTGTTCGTGCCGGTCGAGAACATCGAGGTGCTGTCGCGCTACGGCTCCGGCGACATGGCCGTGCAGCTGGACAAGCTCGGCGGCGCCGGCTGGCAGGCGCGGAAGGCGCGGGTCAAGAAGCGGCTGAAGGACATGGCGGAGGAGCTGATGCGCATCGCCGCCGCCCGCGCCCTGCGCACCACCGC
>NZ_JBYRFX010000066.1:0-23490 GCF_057815775.1 Inquilinus sp. | reverse complement strand
CCTCGGCACAACCGATCGGCGTATGCCGGTGAACGGCACCGAAGCCCCCAGGCGCAGCCTGGTGAAGGTGCAGACCAGCACCGGCGCCCGCTGCACCGGTTCGCTGATCGCCCCCCGCCGTGTTCTCACCGCCGCCCATTGCCTGTTCAACCGCCGGACGCAGCATTTCCTGCCGACATCCTCACTGCACGTCCTGTTCGGCTATTCCCGCGGGCAATATCTGGAACATGTGCGGGTGTCCGGCGTCATCCGCGCCGATGCCTATGACCCGCTGCATCCGACGCAGGCCTTCCCGGCCGATTGGGCGGTGCTGGTCCTGACAGCGGATGCCCCGGCCGACACACCGCCGCTGGCCGTCGCCCCCGATATCCCCCCGGTCGGCACCGCGGTCGCGCTGGGCGGCTACAGCCAGGACCGGGCCGAGATCATCACCGCCGACACCAGCTGCACGTTGCTCGGGACCGACCAGATGGCGAGCGGCCTGGTGCTGGTGCATGACTGCACCGGCACCCGTGGCACCAGCGGCAGCCCCTTGCTGACCCTGAAGGACGGTCAGTGGCAGGTGGTCGGGATCGCCGTGGCCGGGTCGCTCGAGGCCATGCCGCTGAACCTGGCGGTCCCGGCCTCGGCCTTTGCCGCGGCGCTGCGCTGAACAGGCCGGCGGCCCCTTCCCGGCATCGCCGCGTTCGGCTAGAGAAATTTCATGTTCCTCTCGATTGCCACGACCCATTCTCCCGCCACCGATCTCGGCTTTCTGCTGCACAAGCATCCGGACCGGGTGCATGAGACCGAGCTGTCGTTCGGCAAGGCCCATCTGTTCTATCCGGAGGCCACCGCCACACGCTGCGAAGCGGTGCTGCTGCTCGAGGTCGATCCGGTCGGGCTGGTGCGGGGTCGCGGCTCCGGCGAAGGGCTGGTCGACCAGTATGTCAACGACCGGCCCTATGCCGCCTCGTCCTTCCTCTCGGTCGCCCTGATCCGCACGCTGAAGACGGCGATGGCCGGGATCTCGAAGGATCGTCCGGACCTGGCTGCGGGGCCGATGCCGCTGGAGGCCCGGGTCGGCCCGCTGCCGGCCCATGGCGGCGAGCCCCTGGTCCGTGCCCTGTTCGAACCGCTGGGCTGGACTGTCGCGGTCGAGCCCGTCCCCGGCGCGGATGGCCGGGCGGCGTCCCGCTACGTCACCCTGGCGCTGTCGGGCACGGCGCGGCTCAGTGCCCTGCTGAACCACCTTTATGTGCTGATCCCCGTGCTGGACGACGAGAAGCACTACTGGGTCGGTGAGGACGAGATCGCCAAGCTGCTCGCCCGCGGCGAAGGCTGGCTCGACAGCCATCCGGCGCGGGAACTGATCGTCCGGCGCTATCTCTCCCATCGGCGGTCGCTCGCCCGGCTGGCGCTGGCCCGGCTGGTGCCGGAGACGCGTGAGGAGGAGGCGGAGACCGGCGCGGTCGCCACCCGCGAAGACGGGCTGGAGGCGCTGATCCGCCTGCACGACCAGCGGCTGGCGGCGGTAGCCGCGGCGTTGCAGGAGAACGGCGCCAGGGTCATCGCCGATCTCGGCTGCGGCGAAGGCAGACTGCTGGCGCGGCTGGTGCGGGAGCGCTGGGTTGAGCGCCTGATCGGCGTCGATGCGTCGGCGCGCGAACTGGAACGGGCGGAGCGCCGGCTGAAGCTGGGCCAGCCCGGCGGCCCGCCCGACGGCCGCATCACCCTGCTGCACGGGGCGCTGACCTATCGCGACCGGCGTTGGGCCGAGGCCGATGCCGTCGCCCTGGTCGAGGTGATCGAGCATCTCGACCCCGACCGGCTGCCGGTGCTGTCCCAGGTGGTGTTCGGCGAGGCCCGGCCGCGTCTGGCGGTGGTGACCACGCCGAATGCCGATTACAACGCGCTGTTCCCCAGCCTGGATGCCGGCGCCTTCCGCCACCCGGATCATCGCTTCGAATGGCGCCGCGCCGAATTCGCCGCCTGGGCCGAAGCCGTGGCGGCGACATACGGCTACACCGTCACCTACGGCGATATCGGGCCGGTCGACGCGCAGCACGGCGCGCCGACGCAGATGGCGACGTTCAGGAGGGCCGCATCGTGACACGCTCGCCCGATCCCTCCCACATCGACATCCCTGATTTCGCGCTGATCGTCCTGATCGGGTCGACCGGCTCGGGCAAATCGACCTTCGCCGCGCGGCATTTCCGGCCGACCGAGATCATTTCGTCGGATCACTGCCGTGGCCTGGTGTCGGATGACGAGACCGACCAGGCCGCGACGGCGGATGCCTTCGACCTGGTCCGCGCCATCGCCGAGAAGCGCCTGAAGAACCGGCGCTTCACCGTGATCGACGCCACCAATGTCCGCGCCGCCGACCGCAAGGACTGGATCACGCTGGCCCGGCGCTGGCACGCCCTGCCGGTGGCCATCGTGCTCGACCCCGGCATCGATGTCTGCATCGAGCGCAACAAGGCGCGCCCTGACCGCCCGTTCGGGCCGCAGGTGGCGCAGCGCATGGTGTCCGAGATCCGCCGCGGCCTGGGCGGGCTGCAGCGTGAAGGCTTCCGCCAGGTCTGGCGTCTGACCTCGACGGAGACGATCGACGCCGCGACGATCGAGCGCCGGCCGCTGTGGACCGACAAGCGCGACGATGCCGGCCCGTTCGACATCATCGGCGACGTGCATGGCTGCGGCGACGAACTCGAGGCGCTGCTGCGGCAGCTCGGCTATGCCGTCGACTGGCACGACGCTGAAGATGGACGGCAGGTAACGGTCACCCCGCCGCCGGGGCGCAAGGCGGTGTTCGTCGGCGACCTCGTCGACCGCGGGCCCCGCACGCCCGACGTGCTGCGCATCGCCATGAGCATGGCGGCGGCCGGCACCGCCCATGCCGTCAACGGCAACCACGACCGCAAGCTGGCACGCTGGCTGGAGGGACGCGACGTCAAGATCGCGCATGGGCTGCAGCAATCGATCGAGCAGATCGAGGCAGAAGGCCCCGCCTTCAAGGCCACGATCAAGCCGTTCCTGGAGGGGCTGCTGAGCCATGTCTGGCTGGCCGGCGGCACGCTGGCCGTCGCCCATGCCGGGCTGAAGGCCGAGATGGTCGGCCGCGCCTCCTCGGCCGTGCGCGAATTCGCGCTGTACGGTGAGACCACCGGCGAGACCGACGAGTTCGGCCTGCCGGTGCGGCTGGACTGGGCGACGTCCTATCGCGGCGACACCGCCATCGTCTATGGCCATGTCCCGACGCTCGAGGCCGAATGGGTCAACAACACGATCTGCCTCGACACCGGCTGCGTCTTTGGCGGCAAGCTGACGGCGCTGCGCTGGCCGGAGAAGGAACTGGTGTCGGTGCCGGCCGACCAGGTGTGGAGCGAGCCGATCCGCCCACTGGCACCGGCCGCCGAGGATCGCAGCGCCCAGGCCGAGGCTGACGACCTGCTGGATATGGAGGACGTCACCGGGCGGCGCTGGGTCGAGACCGAACTGCGCGGCCGGATCGCCATCGCCGCCGAAAACGCTGCCGCGGCGCTGGAGGTGATGAGCCGGTTCGCGATCGCGCCGCAATGGCTGGCCTATCTGCCGCCGACCATGTCCCCGTCCGAGACCAGCGCCCGCGAGGATTGGCTGGAGCGGCCGGAGGAAGCGTTCGCGCATTTCCGCGAGCGTGGCGTCACCGAGCTGGTGTGCGAGGAAAAGCACATGGGCTCACGTGCCGTGATCGCCCTGTGCCGCGACGCCGCGACCGCCCGGTCCCGGTTCGGCGTGGCGGGCGACGCAATCGGCGCGATCTGGACCCGCACCGGCCGCGCCTTCTTTGCCGATCCCGCGACCACCGACGCCGTCCTCGCCAGGCTGGCCCGGGCGGTGGACGCCGCCGGGCTGTGGGCGGAACTGGAGACGCCGTGGCTGCTGCTGGACGCCGAGATCATGCCCTGGTCGGCCAAGGCCGGGGGCCTGATCGACAGCCAGTACGCGCCGGTGGCGGCTGCCAGCCGCTCCGGCCTCGCCGCGGCCACCACCGCCCTGGCCCGCGGGGTCGAGCGCGGCCTGCCCCTGGCGGCGCTGCATGAACGCTTCACCGAACGCGCCGTGCGGGCCGATGCCTATGGCCGGGCCTGGGCGCCCTATGTCTGGCCGGTCTCGGGGATCGACGACCTCAGGGTCGCGCCGTTCCATGTGCTGGCGGTCGAGGGCCGGGTCTGTTTCGACCGCGACCATGTCTGGCACATGGGCATCGCCGACCGGCTGGCCGCGTCGGGCGCACCGACCATCGCCGCGACCCGCTGGCGCCTGGTCAACCTGGCCGATGCCGCCGCCTGCGCCGACGCCATCGCGTGGTGGGAGGCGATGACGTCGGCCGGCGGCGAGGGCATGGTGGTGAAGCCGCGCGACTTCGTTGCCCGCGGCCCCAAGGGGCTGATCCAGCCGGCGATCAAGGTGCGCGGGCGCGAGTATCTGCGCATCATCTACGGGCCGGAATACGACCTGCCGGACAACATGGTGCGCCTGCGCCAGCGCAAGCTCGGCGGCAAGCGTACCCTGGCGCTGCGGGAATTCGCCCTGGGCCATGAGGCGCTGAAGCGCTTCGTCGCCCGCGCGCCGCTGCGCCGCATCCATGAATGCGTGTTCGGCGTGCTGGCGCTGGAGAGCGAACCGATCGACCCGCGCCTGTAGCCGGTTATGCGCTCCGCCATCCGTGGCGGGGCTCGTAGCCGAGCACGCGGCGGGCCTTTTCGATCGACAGCAGCGTCTCGTTCGGGCCGAAGGAATGCTTGTGCGGTACGCCCGGGAAGGTCGCGTCGAGCAGCGCCTGGTTCGGCGTGCTCATCACCGTGTCGGCGTTGGCGATGACGAAGATCTCGGCGCCGGTCAGCGTCGAGTCCACCGCCAGCCGGATCGCCTGGGCCGCGTCGCGCGCGTCGATATAGCCCCACAGATTCCACTTCCGCCGGGCCGGATCGGCATCGAAGGCCGGGAATTCGGCATAGCGCTCCGGGTCCATCACATTGGACAGGCGCAGGCCGATGATCTTGGCCTGGGGATCCCAGCGGCAGAACTGCTTCGCCATCTCCTCGCCCATCAGCTTGGACAGGGAATAGGCGCTCTCCGGCCGGCCGGGATACTCCTCGTCCACCGGCACATAGGGCGGCGGCGTTTCGAAGGGCAGGCCCAGCACGGTCTCGCTCGAGGCCCAGACGATGTTGCGGATCTTCAGCTGCCGCGCCGCCTCGAACACGTTGTAGGTGCTGACCGTGTTGGCGGCGAAGGTGACGTGGTTCGGCGCCAGGCCGGGCGCCCGGATCGCCGCGAGATGTACGATGCCGGTGACCTGCGACACCCGCTCATCGATGCCGGAGAGCGCCGCCATGGTCTGGCCGAAATCGGTCAGGTCGACCCGGCTGTGCCGGACCGATGGATCGGCCGGCGGTGCCAGGTCGACGGAGGTCACGTCATGACCGTGTTCGATCAGGTCCTTGACGCAGGCGCGCCCCGCCTGCCCGCTGCCGCCCGTGACGACGATCATCCGCTGGCCCTCCCTCACCCATGGCTCACTTGTCCGACAATCTATGTCAGGGATCGAGTTCCGGGTAGTGGCGGAAGATGCCGTCCTGGTTGAACGGGATGCGCCGCTTGGAGGCCAGGTATGTCTTGATCCGCGGCAGGGCCGCCACCCGGTCGGACAGCGTCACCAGAAGCGGATGCTTCGGCTCGATCCGCGCCATCGCCTTCGGGAAGGCATAGCGCAGGCCGGCGATCATCTGGAACAGCGACAGGTCGGCCGTGGTCACGCCGGCCCCGACCAGATGCGCGTCGCCCGCCGGGTTGCGCGCCAGCACCCGTTCGAAATAGCCGAGAAATTTCGGCACGCGATGGGCCAGGAAATCCGCGGCACGGCGCTTCGCCTCCGGCTTCTGGTCCTCGTAATACAGGCCGCTGCCGATCGGGTGATGGGTGTCGTGCGCTTCGACCAGGAAGTCGGCGATGGTCAGCTCCAGCTGGTGGGTCCACAGCCGGCCCCCCTCATCCTTCGGCGCCAGCCCGTGCCGGTCGCCCAGGAACAGCAGGATGTTGGCGGTCTGCCCGATCAGCAGGTCGCCGGCCTTGAGGTAGGGCGGCGCGAAAGGCGGCGCCTCCACCGCATCATCCTGCAGGAAATGCATCAGCCCCGGCAGGTCGTCGCCCTCGCCGCGGGCGACGTCGACATAGCCAGCCCCGGCCTGTTCGAGGGCGAGGCGGACGAACTCGCCGCGCCCCTGGATCTCCGGCCAGTAGTAAAGCTCATAGGTCATCGGTCCTGCCTCCTGATGATCGCCCCCGCCCCTTCTGCAACGGCGCCGGGCCTGGGTCGGATCCATTTCACGCTGGGTTCACGTCCCCCGGATAGGGTGCCGTTGCCGTCTCGCCCGGATGGTGTACACGTCGAGCCCCGTATCGGTCCGCATCGCATGATCCGACAGACTCCATCCTCTGGCATAGCTGTACCGAAGAGTTCGACCTCGACCGGCGCCTGCGGGACGCGTCGGTTGCCTCCGTACGGGCGCAATTCTGGAACAAGACGGTGGCCAGGGAACGAACCGGAAAAAGGAAGGGGAGGATAATGCGGCAACATGGGGGGCTGGGCTGCCCGTCTTTCGCGGCGGGAGCCGTGAAGGGGCTCAGCACAGGCGGCCTGTCGGGCGCAACGACGCAGCCGGCACGGGCACAGGCGTTCCGCAACTTCGGCTCTGCCGAAACACCGCCGGCGGCTGAGATTCATCGCCGGGCCGAGGAACCGCCCGCCGCGCAGGCGCTGATCGCCAAGCTGATCCGGCGGATGAACGAGCCGCACCGCTATGCCGACCAAGCCAAGGTGCATGGCGACCCCACCGACAATCCGCGCATTCCGGCCGGCTATACCTATTTCGCGCAGATCGCCGGGCACGACATCGTCCATGGCGCCATGACCGCCGTCAGCCTGGCCGACGGCAACCTGCCCCGGGTCAACCTGCGGACCCGGCCGCTGATCCTCGACACCGTCTATGGCAGCGGCCCGACCGAAGACCCGATCAGCTACGAGATCCCCGCCGCCCCCGGCGAAGGCCGCGAGAAGCTGCGCCTGGGCCACATCCGGGTCACCCAGTCCCACCGTCCCGGCTGCCCCATCCACACGGCCCGTGACATCCCGCGCGCCCGGATCGAAGACCTGAGCGACGCGCCGACCCAGGGCGCGGCCGACACGCTGCTGACCGATCCGCGCAACGACGACAACGTGAACCTGTCCCAGGTCACCACGCTGTTCCTGATGTTCCACAACGCCGTCGTCGACACGCTGCGCACGACCAATCCCTTCCCGGCGGAAACATCGCAGCAGGCGGAACTGCTGAGCTTCCTGCGCTTCGGCCTGGCCCGCCAGATCACGGCGTCGGTCTATCGCGGCATCGTGGTGAAGGATTTGCTGCCGCGCCTGATCCGGCCGCAGATCTGGGCGCTATACGACCAGGACCGGCCGCGGCCGCTGGTCGACCGGACCGACGGCCGGGTGCCGCTCGAATTCTGCGACGCCACCTACCGGCTCGGCCACGCCATGGTGCGGCAGAGCTATCGGATGAGCCGGCAGACCGAGACCTTCGGCGTCCGCGACGTGATCGAGACGTCGTCGGCGCGACGCAGCCGGGAGACGCCGATCCGCGACATCTGGGTGGCGGAATGGTCGCGCTTCTTCTCGATCGACGGGTCGCGGCCGCAGCACAGCCGGCGGATCGGGCCGTCCTACAACGCCGTCCTGCTGTACGATAGCCTGTTCAACAACGAATACCTGTCGGGGGCCGATGCGGTCGACGAGACCCTGTCGGGCCTGATGTACCGCGATCTCGTGCGCGGGTCGCTGAGCAGCCTGCGGACCGTCGCCTCGCTCGCCGCACTGCTGCCGTCCGAGGTGCTGGCCCATTCGCCGCTGCTGGCCGACCGTGAGCATCGCACCGCGACGCTGCGCGCCTGGCTGGACGCCGGAACGACGGTCACCTTCGACCCGGCCGAACGCGACGCGATCGCGGCGGACCCGCCGCTGCTGTTCTACCTGCTGTTCGAAGCGGCACAGGAAACCGATGGCAAGAGCCTGGGCACACTCGGCTCGATCATCACCGCCGATGTCTTCGCCGGATCGCTGGAGCACTCTCGCGACCTGGTGGAAGACGCCCGGGACCCGATCGCGGGCATCACCACCGAACAGGCGGTCGCCCATGTCTTCGGCAAGACCGTGCCGGCATCGATGAGCGAGCTGATCGTCTACATCGCCAAGGCGCTCAAGCTGGAAACCGTCGAGCCGCCATTCATCTGATCCAACCGGCGATCCGATCCAACCCATCGGCCCGCTTCCGCCGGACGCGGCCGATCATCACAGAGAGGGGAAGTCATGAGCGATAAAGACGAACTGAAGCCGATGAAGATCCTGGACTTCGAAGCGGCCGGTCGGAAGGTCGTGTTGTGGGCGCAGAAGCCGGAGACCCGGCCGGCCGACATGGCGGAATTCCGCCAGCAGCTGAAGGGCCTGGTCGATATCCCCGAGCGTTACGAGACGCTGGAGATATGCCAGGGCGACGACCACCATTTCATCCTGCGCCTGCCGCCCAACCGCCAGGTCTCGGAATCGGAGCGTCGCGCCAAGCTGCAGGCGAAGGAGAATCCGGGCGTGGCCTCCTACGACCCGCCGCATTTCTACACCGACATGCTGACCGGCCAGAAGCCGTTCGACAATATCGAGTTCTATTACTCACGCATCTCGGATTACACGATCCGGGGCTGCAAGTAGTTTCGATATCGGATTGAACGAAATGATCGCCGGGTCCTGGGGCACCAGCCCGGCGATCGTCAAGCCCTCCCGCAAGGCATCCCAGACCTTCCGGTCCGAGATGGGAAAACAGTGGAGAAGCCACTGGCCGATCTCGGCTTCATCCGGGGGTGCCGTGCCGAACCAGGTCGACCGGATCATCCCCGCAAACCGGGCGCCTTCGACACGCGCAGCCTGCGCATCACCTGCGAGGGCGTGGGCCGCGGCCTTCCATCCCCCGAGATAATAGAGCACGTCCCCGGCATTCTCCGCCGCCTCGACCGCCCCTTCATAGTCCTTGAGAATGAAGCGGATGCCGGACTGATAGGCCCAGTGCAGGCGGGAGATGCCGAGCCCGAGATCGAGCGCCATTTCCGCCGTGGCCGCTGCCTGTGCCAGATCCGAGCAATAGGCAAATCCAAGGGCGGCCGACACCAGGGTCCATGGATCATTGGAATTGAGATCGCAGGCGAGCCGATAGCTGACCGGGGCCTTCTCGAAATTGTCGGTCATCGCGTAGGCCCAGCCGAGGGCGAGGTGGGCCCGGGTGTCGAGCGGATCCAACTGGACCGCCATTTTCGCGAACTTCAGGGCTTCCTGGTGGCGGTCCATGGTCCGGCTCATGCCCGGAAACACCAGATGCCGCGAATTAAGGATCTGCACCAGGCTGGCATAGGCCGGCGCGAAGCTCGGCGCGTCCTCGATCAGCGAGCGGAAGATCGATTCAGCCCGCTCCTCGTCATCCGGGCGCCATTGGAAGCTCATGGAATGGCCGCGCAGCCAGCGATCGTGCAGGGCGAGGCTGAGTTCGGGGCTGCCGGCGATCGACGCCAGCCGCTCGCTCGACAGATTGATATCCAGGGCCCCTGCGATCCGGCGGATGATGCGCTGCTGTGCCGGGCGCCAACTGCGCTCGGCGATGACGAAGCGCTCGCTCCAGACGAAGCGGCCGTCGGCCGCATCCTTCAGGGTCAGGATGAATCGGGTGCCGGATTCCTCGTCGAACGCCGTGCCGTCGATGCGATAGGCGTTCGGCGCCTGCACCGGCATCAGGGCTTCACCGCCATCGATGATACTCCAGCCGCGAAACCGGACCAGGGACGCGATCAGGTCGTGGCGGAAGGCCCGGATCATGCCCCGGCGTTCCCGGGCAAGATCGGTCGTATCGAAATCGGTCACGATGATGGCCTGGCCTCGCCCCGGCGCGACGGCAAGCGGCGAGACGACGGCTGGTGCCACAGGGCTAGGCGCTGGTGGCGCGGCCTCGGCCAATGTCCGCTCGGGCGGCAGGGACAGGGCGATCTTCAGGTCGCCGAACTCTCCCCCCTTGACCTTCAGGATCAGCTCCTGCGTCTCCTGCGACGGTTCCATGCCGAACTCCTGGTCCAGCAGGTCCCACAACTCGCGATAGGCCCTGAGCGCGCCGCCCAAGTCGCCGAGGCGGGCGCAGGCCTCGATCACGGCGCGGCATCCAACCTCATGGGTCGGGTCCAGGTTGACGATCGCGGTGCCGATCCGCTTGACCGCGCGCGGATCGACCGTTGTCGGCAGCCGGTCCTCCAATTCGCGCAGGAACCGCTCCTGCAGGATCTGGCGCTGCACCAGCAGCCAGGCGCGGAATGCGGGATCGATGTCATCCAAACCGGCGAGGAAACTGTCCGGCAGGCGCTTCTCCGACAACAGGATCGCCGGGACGTCCCCCGCCTCCAGCTCCTTCAGGATGGCGAGGCAGTCGACATGCAGGAGGGTCAGGTCGACGCAGATGGTCAGGCGGTCGGCCACAAAGATGGATGGGCTGGGGGCGGCAACGGCGCGCCTGAGATCCGCGACCGTCTGGCGGAGCGAGGCCCTGGCCTTCTCCTCTTCGTATTCGCTCCACAGCAGGCCGGCCGTCCGCTCGCGACTTTCGCGACCATTCAAAGTCGTCGCGAGATAGGCGAGCAGGGCCTGGGACTTCCGATTGGCGATCGCGATCTGCACACCATCCGCGCGAAGCGATACCTGGCCCAGCGTGGTCAGACTGACCCGGGCTTCGCTCATCGACCCTATCGGCTGTATTTCCATCACCCGCCCAACGGCCGTGCGCCAACGCGCGACTTTCGTATCCTAAAATGCCGCCATACGAAAGAATCTGGCAAAGATCGATAGCACGGCCCCAGGGGAGCGCGCCCGCTGTTTTCTTCCCCGGGAGCGGACCGGGAAAAGCAGAAGGGCTGCGCGACACGCAGCCTCTCGATCATCACACCGCTGTCCGGTGCGGCTCCGGCAATGGCGGAGGCGCCACGGGAGGTCGGAGCCGGGATCTTGAAATCCGGGAGACTGCCTTGTCGTCACGACCTCGGCGCCATTTCCCGAAGCCGCTATAGGCGCCGCTGGCGATGATCAGGCCGCCGCCGAGCAGGCCGGCAGTCGAGAGCGGCTCCTGGAAGACCATGGCGCTGAATGCCGCAGCCCAGACGAAGATCGAATAGTCGATCACCGCCACATCCGACACGCCGCTCCTCCGCAGGCCGGCGATGTACAGCAGGTTGGCGACGCCCCCTGCCAGGCCCATGCCCAAGAAGGGCAGCCAATCCCCTGCGACGGGCCAAGCCCATCCGGCCGGGATCACCGCGGCCGCGGAGACGACCAGGATCGTGGTGTTGCCCCAGATCGCCGTCACGATGGGCGGATCGGACCGGCTGAGGCGTTTGGTGGTCACGGCGGCCAGCGCGTAGAACACTGCCGACAGAAGCGCCAGGACGGCATAGAGGCTCAGGCCGGCCCCATAGGGTTGCACGATCAGCAATCCGCCTGTGATGGCGACCGCGATCGTGGCGTAGAGTTCCTTGGACGATCGCTCGTGCAGGACATGGACGCCGAACAACGCCATCAGCAGCGGCGCCACCAGGGAAATCGCCGTGGCGTCGGCGAGCGACAGCCGGGTCAGGCTAAAGAAGAAGGTGGCCGAGGCAGCCGCCATCAGGCCACCGCGCAACAGTTGCAGGGCCGGAGCCTTGGATCGGACGGCGGACCATCCCCTGGCCGTTCCGAGATGGTACTGCGCGAAGATCGGCAGGAATCCGACCACCGCCCGGAGCAGGACGATCTCCGCGACCGGATAGTCACGGCTCAGATACTTCGCGAAGGCATCCATCGTCGCGAAACCCCCCACGCCCAGGGCGTAGAGCAGAAGACCGTGGATGTGTCGCCGAGAGGTGAAGATGGCCGATCTCCCAAAGGCCAGACCGTCGGAGATCGCGGCTCCCTTTGATGTCTGGTAGCTTGCCTCGGTCCGCGTTTGCCGCCATCGACCAGGCTCGATAGAGATAGCCGCCGATTGCGGCAGCGGCGCGGCCGGAGGGCGGCCCGTTCATGTCGAACTGCGACACCGTGCCCCAAGATCAAGGAGACCCGGAGTGCAGGACGGATGGAGAGGCCCGCCCTATCTCGAGGCGGCGAAGGCCCTGGCCGGCGACAGAAGCCCGGGCCCGGAGGCGGCCCAGTTCCTCGATCTGCTCGGCTATGCCGGAGAGCAGTTCTCCCCCGCCGAGACCGGCAACCGGATCGGGTTGCTCCGCTTCGCCGCCCGGATGAGCACCCTGCTGCCCTATCGCGGCCCGGATGCGCCGGGGCTGCTGTTCTTCCTCGGCATGTTCGACGCGAGTGCCTTCGTCGGCTGGGGCCAGGAGGACGCGGTGGTCAGCACCATCGGTGCCGATCCGCAGCCCGGGCGGGCCTTCGAAGCCGCCGTTGGCGAGGCGATCGAATACGCCTCGCAGCTGCAGCGCGGCGACGAGCCGCTGCATCGGGCCGCTGCAATGCCCGGAGCCTTTTCACAAACCGAACGATCGGCGCTGGCGGGCATGCTCTGTCTCGACAACCCCGATGGGCTGTCGGCGCTGGACTGGCTGCCGGCGCGGCGCCTGGGCGACTGGGCCGAGAGCGCCCTGCCCGCCGATCTGTGCCTGCGTCGCCTGCCCTCCGCGAGCGTGGCGCAATCGGCCGCGCCGCTCAGCATCGGCTGCGCTGCCGGCCCGACCCTGGATGAGGCGGTGCTGGGCGGGCTGCTGGAGCTGGTCGAACGCGACGCCGCCGCACTGTGGTGGCGTGGCGGCGACAAGGCAGCGGCACTGGCTCTGGACGGAGAGGCCGCGCGGCAGGCGACGGAGCTGCTGCATGAGATCCGCCGCGGTGCCGATCGGCGCGCGACCTGGCTGCTCGACATCACCAGCGGCATCGGGATCCCCTGTGTCGCGGCGCTGTCGGTCGACCGCGACGGCGGCCAGATCGCCTGCGGGCTGTCCGCCGGGCTGTCGCCGGCACAGGCCGCACGATCCGCCATCCGGGAGATGGGCCAGTACGAGCTGGCCTATCACCTGATCGAGGTCAAGCGCCGGGCCAATCCCGGCCACGAGCTGAACGCGCAGGAGCGGGAGCAGATGCAGCGCGGGGCGGAGATCCTGCCGGACGACGAGCCGCTGCTGCAGCCGGCACTGGCCCCGCGCCGCTATACCGGAAACGACGGCATGGAACCGGCCGACGCCATCGCCTGGGTCGTATCGCGCCTGGCAGACGCCGGCTTCCAGGCCCATGCCGTCGACCTGACTCGGGCGGAGTTCGGCATCCCGGTCGCCAAGGTGGTGGTGCCGGGGCTGCAGCTGGACCCGTCCGAGATGGTCACGCCGCGGCTGCTGGAGCGGCTGCGCGCCAACAGCCTGCCGGACCAGGCTCTGTCCCGGCTGTCTCTTCACTGACGGGATCGGATGGTCGACTAGAACAGGGTGAGCTGCGTCTCGGCCGGTCGGCGCGGCCGCGGGTCCTGGCGGCGATGGGCCAGCAGTTCGGCCTCGATTTCGCCCAGGAAGGGTGACGGCTCGAACCGGACCATGCCACCGCGCCAGCGCCGTTCGCGCGCCCGGCACAGGAACAGCCGGTCCATCGCCCGGGTCATGCCGACATAAAACAGCCGCCGCTCCTCCGCCACCGCGGCCGGGTCGGCCTCGCCGAAGCGCAGCGGCAGCACGCCGTCTTCCAGACCCAGAATGAACACCACCGGGAACTCCAACCCCTTGGCGGCGTGCAGGGTCAGCAGCGATACCCGGTCGGCGCGCGGGTCCCAGAAATCCGCTTCGGTCGCCAGGGCCACCGCGGCCAGGAATCCGGTGCGGTCGTCGTCCTCCTGCCGGGACGCGATCAGCAACAGGCGCTGCAGCGCCGCGGTGGCCGCGACCGGATCGGCGCCATCCTGGCGCAAGCGCTCCGCCGCCCGCTGCAGCTGCTGCGTCAGTGCCCCCTCTTCCGCCGTGTCCGCCAGCGCACCGAGCAGCGCCCGGACCGCCGGATCGTCGGCCAGCGGCACCAGCGAGCTGCGCTTGAACGGCATGCCGGCGCGGCCCAGCGCCTCGGCCACCGCCTCCGCCTGGGCGTCGGTGCGGTACAGCACGGCGATGTCGGCGAAGCCCAGCTGGTCATTTGTGCGTCCGTCCGACCGGCCACTGTCGATCGAGAAGAAGCTGTGGCCGCCCAGCAGGGCCTCGATTTCCGCCACCACGAATTCGGCCTCGGCCTTGTCGCCGGCTGCGGCGTGGACCGAGATCCGGTCCTGCATCGCCCGCACGATCTCCGCCGCCGGCTCTGTCCGCCCATCCGCGCCGATGAAGCGCGACGCCGCGGTGACGATGGTGCCGGTGGAGCGGTAATTGCGGCGCAACCGGACCGTGGCGGCGCCGGGATGGTCGACATGGAAGCGGTCGAAGCAGGACGCGTCGGCGCCACGGAAGCCGTAGATCGCCTGGTCGGGGTCACCGATGACGCAGAGATTGCCGCCCGGCGGCACCAGCAGCGACAGCAGCCGGACCTGGCTGTCGTCGACATCCTGGAATTCGTCGACCGAGACATGGCGGAAGCGGTCGCGATACAGCGCGATCAGGCCCGGATCCGCCTCCAGCGCCGCGATCGGCCGGCCGACCAGATCGTCGAAATCGATCCAGTTGCGCAGCGCGAGCGCCGCCTCGTACCGCGCCAGGGCTTCGGCGAGGTCGAGATCGGCGGCCACGCCGGTGCGCTTGGTGCGGGAGACGGCGCGCAGCAGCCGCTCGGCCTTGCGTTCGGAGATTTCCAGCAGCTCGCGCAGCAGGGCCGTGCGTTCGGCCTCGCTCGCCACCTTGAAGTCGCGGTGCAGCCCGGCCGCCTCGCCATGCTCGCGCAGGATGGCCAGGCCGAGCGAATGGAAGGTGTGGATCGGCATGCCTGCCGCCGCGCCGGGCAGCAGCACCTCCAGCCGCTCCCGCATCTCCGCCGCCGCCCGCCGGGTGAAGGTGATGGCGAGGCAGGCATCGGGCGCGACGCCGTGCTCGGCGACGAGATGGGCGATGCGGTGGGTCAGCGTCCGCGTCTTGCCCGAGCCGGGCCCGGCGACAATCAGCAAGGGCCCATCCACCATTGCCGCGGCGGCGCGCTGGTCGGGGTCGAGGCGGTCGAGCAGGCCGGGGGCAATCTCCACGCCGTCATTGCGAGGAGGCGAAGCCGACGAAGCAATCCAGGGGCCAGTGCGTGCGGCCTCTGGATTGCTTCGCTGCGCTCGCAATGACGGTTCTGGAGGGGTCTGGGCCGGTTTCTCCATCCCCGCCCGCAGCTGCGGCAGGTCGAACAGCAGGCCGCCGGCGGTGCGGCTCTTCAACTCCTGCGGCTCGAACAAGCGGATCACGCCGTATTCGCCGTCATAGCCGGCGTCGCGGATCACCTGGCCCTTGCGCAGCCGGGTCACCGCTTCGGCCAACAGCTCGGATTCGGCGCGGGCGATGTCCTCGACCGGCACCTCGCCCAGGATCGACAGCTCCGACCCCAGCGTGCCGACCACCCGGTCGTAGCTGCGCTCGACCGTCTTGCTGGCCGGCCCGCTGCCCAGCAGTTCGGACAGGATCTCGGGCAGCGGCACCAAGCTGGTGACCTCGCCGGCGGTGGTCGGCGGCAGCGCCTCCGCCTCGGTCCGGTCGGCCAGGCGGTCGATCCGGTGCGACACGCCGATGGTCAGGGGCTGGCCGCAGACCGGGCAGCGGCCGCCCAGCGCCAGCGTCTCCTGCGGGCTCAGCCGGACGTCGCATTTGCGGTGGCCGTCGGCGTGGTACTTGCCCTCCTCCGGGAAGAACTCGACCGTGCCGACATAGCCGTCGCCGGTCTCCAGCGCCCGGCGGATGGCGAAGTAATCCGGGTCGCAGTCGAATGCCGTGGCCTCGCGCCCCAGCTTGCCCGGCGAATGCGCGTCGGAGTTCGAGGTCAGGCGGTAGCGGTCGAGGAACGACACCCGCCAGTTCATCGCCGGGTCGGAGGACAGGCCGGTCTCGACCGCGAAGATGTGGTCCGACAGGTCGCCATAGCAGTCGGCAATGGAGTCGAAGCCGGATTGCGATCCCAGCGCCGCGAACCACGGTGTCCAGATATGGGCCGGCACCAGATAGGCGCCGGGCCCGGAGGCGAGCGCGACCTCCAGCAGGTCGCGGGAATCGAGACCCAGGATCGGCCGGCCGTCGGAGGCGATGTTGCCGATCCGCGCCAGGCTGGCCTGCAGCCGGTCGATCGTCTCAAAATCCGGCCCGTAGATCAGGTGGTGGATCTTCCGGGTGCGGTCGCCCTTCTTGTAGATCGTCGAGATCTCGGTCGACAGCATGAAGCGGACCGAGTTGCGGCATGGCGCCGGCAGCGTCGCCATCACCCCGGCCTCCAAATCCGGCCGCAGCCGGAACAGGCCCGGCGTGTCCGGCACCAGCTTGTCCTTCAGCTCGGCCAGCCAGACCGGGTGGACGCAGTCGCCGGTGCCGACCACGCCGATGCCCTTGCGCGCCGCCCAATGCGCCAGGTGTTCCAGGTCCAGGTCGCGGCTGGTCGCCCGCGAATGCTTGGAATGGACATGCAGGTCGGCGTGAAAGCGCATCAGCCGCTCAATCGGTCAGGGGCAGGAACCGGGCGAAAGGCTCTTCGATCGTGCGCCGGAGATAGTCGCGATAGCGGGCGTGGCAGGCATGGTCGGGACCGATCCGGCCGAACTCCGCCGCGCCCGGCGCCGCCATCATCGGCACGAACACGATCGGCGTGGCCACCGGCGTCAGCTGCGATCCCGGCCCGGCCTGCAGCGTGGTCAGAATGCCGTGCATCTCACCGGCGATGGTCGGGCGGCCGACGATCACCATGCGGTACTGCCCGTGCGTGTTGGTGACGAGATAGATGTGCCCGGACTGGTTCGGCACCGAGACCGAGCCATGCTGCGTGAAGGCGGCGTCGATGCGCTCGGCCTCGCGGAACGACAGATGCGACACCGCATCGTCCCAGAAGATCTCGGTGCGATAGGCGTAGATCGCCCGGCGGTCGCCCAATGACGGCCGCAGCGTCAGATACACCCCTTCGATCCAGGACACCGCGGGCCGGACATAATAGCCAAGATCCGCCGGCGCGATCCCGGACGGCGCGGCCGGCGGCGGTGCCGCGGCCGGGGCGGCGACGGTCGGCAGGCGCATCTCCGGATGCCGCAGCTTGACGCCCAGCGCCTCCTCCAGCCGGATCAGCGTGGCCAGGGTGAAGGGCCGGCGCCCGGACAGCGCCTTTTCCAGCGTCGAGATGCTGATCTTGGCCTCGTCGGCCAGGAACTGACGCGAGATCCGGCGGCGGGCGAGCTCTTCCCGCACCAGGCCGGCGACGGCGCGGCTCTGTTCCTCCGACAGCTCATGCTCGGCCGGGTTGGTCAGCGACCCCACCAGGACGTCCTCCTCCGGACAACTCCGCACCGATCCGCACAAGGCGGTGCGGAGCAAGACCTATCCCGACCATGGCCTGCCGAACAAGCCGGATCATCACCGTGGCCGGACAAAGCCCGGCGGACCGACAAGAAACCCAGACGCCGCGGGGACGGCTGGTGGTTTTCCAGGAGGGTTTCATGGGTCCGACGACTTCGAAGCAGGCACCAGGGCTGTGGCCGTCTTTCCAGGCCAGGTTCGGCCACACCGCGCCCTTGCTGCTGCTGTCGCTGCTGCTGGCGATCGTGACGCTGTTCGCCGCCGCGCACCCGGCCCGGGCGGAAGTCGCTCCCGGCCTCGTGACCCCCGGCGAGGTGCAATCCGGCGCCTTGCTGTTCCGCGCCACCGAGAAGGGCCGCTATGTCGAGGCGCCGCGCCTGGGCACCGATGTCGACCTGACCGTCAGCGGCCCGACGGCGCGGGCCCGTGTCACCCAGCTGTTCCGCAACCCGACCGCAGGCTGGGTCGAGGCCGTCTACGTCTTCCCCCTGCCGGAGGATGGCGCGGTCGACACGATGAAGATGGTGGTCGGCGATCGGGTCATCACCGGCGACGTCGCAGCCCGCGAGGATGCCCGCCGGAGCTATGAGGCGGCGAAGGCGGCCGGCCAGACCGCCGGGCTGGTCGAGCAGGAGCGGCCGAACCTGTTCACCACCTCGGTCGCCAATGTCGGGCCGGGCGAGACCGTGCTGATCCAGATCGAGTACCAGCAGAGCGTGCACCAGTCGGCCACCGACTTCTCGCTGCGGGTGCCGCTGGTGGCCGCGCCGCGCTACAGCCCCGAAGCGATGGCACAGGGTGATGCGGTGCCGGATCAAGACCGGATCACCCCGCCGGTCCTGGACCCGCGGACGAGCACGCCGCTGAACCCGGTGACGCTGACGGTGCGGCTGCAGGCCGGCTTCCCGATCGGCACCGTGGTCAGCGCCAATCATGCCGTCGACATCGACTCGCCGAGCCCGGACGCCCGAGTGATCCGGATGAAGGGCCCCGTCCCGGCCAATCGTGACTTCGAGCTGAGCTGGACGCCGGCCGCCGGCACCACGCCCTCGGTCGGGCTGTTCCACGAGACCGTCGCCGGCGACGACTATGTCCTGGCCGTGGTGACCCCGCCGGCGCAGGTGCAGACCGAGGACAAGCGGCCGCGCGACGTGGTCTTCGTTATCGACAATTCCGGCTCGATGGGCGGCACCTCGATCGCCCAGGCCAAGGCCAGCCTGCTCTATGCCCTCGGCCGGCTGTCCCCTGCCGACCGCTTCAACGTGGTGCGGTTCGACGACACCCTGGACGTGCTGTTCCCGGACGCAGTGCCGGCCGATGCCGAGCATATCGACACCGCCCGCAGCTTCGTCTCGGCGCTGGAGGCCACGGGCGGCACCGAGATGGTGCCGGCGATGCAGGCCGCTTTGACTGATAAGACCGGGGCCGACCACGGCGACGACGGCACCCCGCGGCTGCGCCAGGTCGTGTTCCTGACCGACGGCGCGATCGGCAACGAACAGCAGCTGTTCGACCCCATCGCTGCCCTACGCGGCCGGTCGCGGGTGTTCATGGTCGGCATCGGCACCGCCCCGAATTCCTACCTGATGAGCCGCGCTGCCGAGCTGGGCCGCGGCACCTTCATCCAGATCGGGTCGGCCGACCAGGTGGAGGAGCGGATGCGCAGCCTGTTCGAGAAGCTGGAAAGCCCCGTGGTCACCAACCTGTCGGGCCGCTTCTCGGCCGGTCCGGCCGATGCGACGCCGGACAGCTTGCCCGACCTGTATCGCGGCGAGCCGGTGGTGCTGGCGGCGAAGCTGGCCGCGCTGTCCGGTACGGTCGAGGTCAAGGGCATGATCGGCGACCAGCCCTGGGCCGTCACCCTGCCGGTGGCGCAAGCCGTCCAGGGCGCCGGGCTGTCGAAGCTGTGGGCCCGGCGCAAGATCGCCGATGCCGAAGTGGCGCAGACCTTGGGCCAGATCACGGCTGACCAAGCCGACCAGCGGATCCTGGCGCTGGCCCTGCAGCATCATCTGGTGACCCGCCTGACCAGCCTGGTCGCGATCGACCAGACGCCGCGCCGGCCGGCAGGCGCCAAGCTGAACCGCAACGACCTCCCGCTCAACCTTCCGGCAGGCTGGGATTTCGACACGGTGTTCGGCGCCAGGGCCCAGTCCGCGCCGGAATTCCGCGAGGCCGCGCTGCTGCTGCCCGCCGCGGCCCGCACCAATGCCCCCGAAGCCGCCCGCAAGCCGGTTCCGATCGAGGAGGTGGTGCTGCCGGCCACGGCGACCGACGCCGAGCTGCGGATCATCATCGGTGCGCTGCTGTTGCTGGCCGGCATCGCCCTCGCCCGGTTCAGCCGCCGGTCGACGGGAGAAAAAGCATGAGCGCGACGATGCCGTTGTCTCACCCGCTGGCCGGCCAGCGTCCGTCCCGGCAGCCCCTTCGGCCCCGCCGTGCCCGGCCCCGGCTGCGGATCGCCGCCCTGCTGCTGGTCCTGGTCGGGCTGGGGCTGGCCGGACAGGGCCTGTGGATCCACGCCAAGGCGGCGCTGGCCCAGGTGCTGCTGGACCATGCCTTCGCCGAGACCCTGGCCGGTGGCGCGGATCGACCTGCCGCGGATCGGCCGCAGCGCCATCGCGCTGGCCGGCAGCAGCGGCCAGGCCCTGGCCTTCGGCCCCGGCCATGTCGCCGACACGCCGGAGGCCGGCGACCCCGGCACCGCCGTCTATGCCGCCCATCGCGACACCCATTTCAGCTTCCTGAAGCAGGTCGCGGTCGGCGACGAGATCGACGTCACCCGCCGCGACGGCCGCCGCGTCACCTTCAAGGTCACCGGCACGCGGGTGGTGACGTGGGACGTCTCCGGCATCGACCCGCAGGCGCCCGGCCGCAATCTGGTGCTGGCCACCTGCTGGCCGTTCAACGCCACCATCAGCGGCCCCTATCGCTATCTCGTCGAGGCGGAGGCGGTGGAACCGGTGCGGCCGACCCTCACGGCGGATGCGACGCCGCATCGGCAACACTGAGCGCATTGCCCGGCGCGGCGAAGGCCTTGGTGTTGTCGAAGATGCACCAGGCCGGAATGCCCGCCGTCCGATGCGCCTCCAGTTGGCGGTGCAGGGCGGCCAGGGCAGCGGCATCGTAGTTCGACACATAGATCTGGGGCGACCCGTGCAGCCGATAATAGACCAGCCCGTCCCAACCACCCGGTTCATCCGCGCCGGGCACGGGCGGCGGGTCGGCGGCGACCCGGGCGACCTGTAGCTTCGTGAGCAGGGCCTCTACCCCCGGTACGAACCAGCTGGCATGCCGCGGCTCGCAAACTATCGGGACATCGATGCGATGGCTTAGGGCGGCGAGGAAGCCTTCCAGCGTCCCGGCCTCGAACGCCAGGCTCGGCGGCAGCTGGACCAGGAGGACGCCGAGCTTTGGCCCCAGCCCCTCGACCTCGGCTGCGAAGCGGTCGAGCAGGTCGTCGCACTCCTCCAGGCGGCGTGTGTGGGTGATGGATTTCGGCACCTTGACCGAGAAGCGGAAGCCCGCAGGCACGCTCGCCGCCCAGCGCTCATAGGTCGCGCGGCGATGCGGACGGTAGAAGGAGGAGTTGATCTCCACCGCGTTCAACCGCCGGGCATAGCGTTCGAGATGCGAGCCTTCGTCCGGAAAGCGCCCGGCATAGTGCTTCGGCACACTCCAGCCGGCCGTGCCGATGAAGAATGGTGCTTCGGTCATCCAGCAGGTAACGCGTCGACAACGGCTTTTGTCGACGGCCCGGCCACGGCAATCCCACACCGTCATCGCGAGCCCCGCAAGGGGCCCTTACGTTAAGAACGGGCGATCCAGCGGCTCGATCTCTGGATCGCCGCGTCGCCCCGGCCGGGAGGCGGCTCATGGCTGCGTCGGATAGAGCCGGCCCAGCACCGCGGTGACCGCCTGCAGCGGCGCTTGGCGCAGATGCAGCGGAAGGCCCTTGATGGCCTCCATCAGATCATCATGAGCCTCGGTCCACGCCGCCTCGTCCGGCAGCTTGTCCAGTTGCACGGCCAGATCCTCGATCACCCTGCCACGCTGCTCCACCGGGCAGGTCACGGCAAGCATCCGGAGATCGGCATGCGCATCGATCCGGTCCTGCCCCTGCGGCAGATCGTCGATCTGGAGAGCCAACAGGGACAGCGCCAAGTCCCGTTTGTGCACGGGAATCTCCGGAACAAGCTGCCGGAGGGCCTTGTGCCCTTCGATCCGGGCGGCCCCTTCCGACAGACCGCCCAACTGCCGGACCAGCGCCTCGACCACCTCCGCGCGATCATCCTCCGGAATATCGGCGACAAGACCGCGAAGCGCGGCATGCGCCTCGGTCCGGTCGGGCCCTTCCGGCAGAGCCTCGATCCGGTCGGCCAGCGTTCCCAGGACCGGCCCCCATATCCGCCGGGGGAGTCTGGCGAGAAGCTGCCGGAGATCCCTGTGCGCCGCGACCCGGGCCTGCCCGTCCGGCAACCTGTTCAGTTGCCGGGCCAGCAGTTCGACCACATCGGCGTATTCGTCTTCCACACCGTCCGGCAGCGGCCCCTCCTCAGCAAGGCTGTCGGCGACGAGCCGCCGAAGAGCCGTATGGGCCTGGGCCCGTGCACCGCCCTCCGGCAACTCGACCACCTGCCAGACCAGCTTATCGAGCGGTCCTGCGCGCAGGCCTTTCGATAGCTTCGAGACCTCCCGCCGGACGGCCGCATGGGCCTGGACCCGGTCATCGCCCGGCCGCAGCCAGGCGATCGCGCTGGCAAGCCATTCCAGCGGCTCGGCGCGCTGATCGTCCGGGACCGTCGGAATGTGCTGCAGGGCGGCGGCATGCGCCATGACCTGGTGCTCTTCCAGCAAAAAACGGATCTGGGGCACCAGCCTGACCAGCACAAAGGCGCGTTGTTCCGCCGGAATCTCGCCGATCACCCCCTCGACGTCCACATAGGACGGGAACCGCGCCGGCTGCGACAGGATGCCGATCTGTGCCGCCAGAACGGCCAGCGGTTTGCCCCGATGTTGCGGCAGCAGCACGGCGTTCGGCGAAACGATGGCGTCGTACAGCCGATCGAACAGCAGCCAGCGCTCCGCGGCCAGGGCCTCGTCCTGAAACCCCAGCTGCACCTGGCCGAGCCGGATGGCGATCTCCGTCACCAGGTCTTCGCGGAGAGAGGAGCGATCACCCTCGGCGACCGGCATGGCCTCAAATTCGAGCCGTAGCGCAGCCACCGTCGTCCTGCCGCGAACGGCATCGATCCGGTGATCGATCTCGACGGCAGGCCCGAGCAGACGGGACTGGGTCTCCGATGTCCGTGCCAGCGCCTCGAGGTTGGACGGATCGAGCATTTCCCCGATCCGCTGCTGCAGTTCGACGGGAAGCTCCTGATAGTCCGGAAACCCGGATTCACGCGCCAGACGGTACTGGATGTAGAGCGTTTCGGCGTCGGTGACCGCCACGTCACCTTCGGTGCGACCAAGAAGCCGGGCAAGCTGGGTCGTGAAGGCCGGTTGCAGAGTGCCCCATTGCTTCCTTGGGAGGGTGCTCGCATAGCGTTCGAAATCCCGATCATCCCCCACGATGGCGGATGCCATCCCCATCAGACCAGGCGCCGCCTGGTCCAGGGACGCTACGCCGATGATCTCAGCAAGCCACCGCTCGCGTTCCGGGTCATCCCTGCCGTCTCCAATGGCAGCCCAGGGCCTGCCCGTCGGCAGCGTTTTAGGTCGGAGCGGCGGTGTGCGGGAATGCGGACCGCGCATGATGGCATGTGCCGGCCGGTGCGTGGTCTGGCACCCGTCAGATCTGATGCCGGCGGATGTTGAGCAGGATCTTATGCAGGGTGGCGGTGAAGGCCTGGTATTCCACGGCATCGACGCCGTCGAGCATCCGGCCGAACAGGCCGTGCATCACCGGCCAGATCC
>NZ_JBYRFX010000065.1:0-2926 GCF_057815775.1 Inquilinus sp. | reverse complement strand
GATGCCGGTCTGGTCATTCCCCGCTCGCAGACGGTGGCGGGCAAGCTGGTCGACCAGGGGGAAGCTGCTGGCAAGCTCCAGGTCTTCGCCAACACGCCGGCTCTTTCGCTTGTCATCGAAAACGGCCGCATCAAGGGTGTGGTCACCAGCCGCGGCACCGTCGAGGCCGATCATGTCGTGGTTTGCGCGGGCCTGTGGGGCCGCCTGATCGCCGAGATGGCGGGCGAGGACCTGCCGGTCATGCCCGTCGATCATCCGCTCACCTTCTTCGGGCCCTATACAGAGTTCGCCGGCACCGGCAAGGAGTTCGGCTGGCCGCTGATGCGCGACCAGGGCAATTCGGCCTATATGCGCGACACCGGCGACCCGAAGACGGCCGAAGGCGGCATGATCGAGTGGGGGTATTACGAGGAGCACAATCCCCGCCTGTGCCACCCGCGCGAGCTGCTGTCCAAGCACGAGGCGCGGCTGTCACCCTCGCAGCGCGACCTGGAAATGGACCAGATCCTGGAGCCGCTGGAGCGCGCCATCGAGCTGACGCCGATCCTGGGCGAGCTCGGCTATGACGAGCGCCGGTCGTTCAACGGCCTGCTGCAGGTGACCACGGACGGCAACGCCATGCTGGGCGAGAGCCAGAAGGTGCGCGGCCTGTGGTACTGCGTCGGCGTCTGGGTCAAGGACGGCCCCGGCATGGGCAAGCTGATCGCCGACTGGATGACGGACGGCCACACGCCGATCGACCATGCCCGGGTGGATGTCTCGCGCTTCTATCCGCACCAGCTCGAGGAAGAGTTCATCGCCGGTCGCTGCGGCGAAGCGGCCCAGAAGGTCTACAACCCCGGCGTCCACACCCGCGAGCCGTTCGTGACGGGCCGCGGCGCCCGCCGGTCGCCCTTCTACGAGCGCGAGAAGGAACTCGGCGGCTACTTCATGGAGCTCGGCGGCTGGGAGCGCGCCCACGGCTATGCCGCCAACGAGCATCTGTTCGAAAAATACGGCGACCGCGTGCCGGTGCGCGAGAGCGAGTGGGACAACCGCCATTTCTGGCGCGTCTCGAATGCCGAGCATCTCGCGCTCAGCGAGGATTGCGGCATCATCAACCTGTCCCACTTCGCCATCATCGATGTGGAAGGCCCGGATCACCTCGAACTGCTGGAATGGGTCTGCGCCGCCAAGATCGGCGGCGACGCCAATGCCGGCAAGGGCATCTACACCCACTTCCTCGACGACCAGGGCATGGTGCGGGCCGATTTGACCGTGTTCCGCATGGCCGACAGCTGCCGCGTGGTCGACGGGGCCGATGCCGGCCCGCGCGACCATCACTATCTGCGCCGGGTCGCCCAGGATAAGGGCTTCGACGTCACGGTCACCGACGTCTCGTCGAAATACGTTACCATCGGCATCTGGGGGCCCAATGCCCGCGTGACCCTGCAGAAGGTCGTGGCCGATCCCGACGGGCTGTCCATCGAGAACTTCCCCTTCGCGGCGATCAAGCCGATCGAGATCGCCGGCAAGCAGGTCAGCGCCTTCCGCATCTCCTATGTCGGCGAGCAGGGCTGGGAACTGCACATGGCCTATGATGACGGCCTGGCGGTGTGGGACGCGCTGCGCTCCACCGGCGTCATGGCGGTCGGCATCGAGACCTATGCCAACAGCCGCCGGATGGAAAAGAGCCTGCGCCTGCAGAACGCGGATCTGCTGACCGAATACAACCTGCTCGAGGCCGATCTGGCGCGCCCCAAGGTCAAGGAGGCCGATTTCCGCGGCAAGGCCAAGCACCTGGAATATCGCCAGCGCAACCACCAGCCGGCGACGCTCTGCACCCTGGTGATCACGGACAACCGGGATTCCAGCGGTGTCGCCCGCTACCCCGTCGGCTCCATGCCGGTGATGGATCCGGAGACCGGCGAAACCCTGGTCGACGAACTCGGCCGCCGATCCTTCACCACCTCCGCCGCCTACGGCCCGACGATCGGTAAGAACATCGCCCTCGCCTATCTGCCGCATGGCTATGCCCAGCTGGGCCGGGCCCTGACCGTGGAGTATTTCGGCGAGACCTTCCCGGTGGAGGTGGCGGCGGTGGGCTATGCGGCGCTGTACGACCCGCAGAACCTGAAGCCGCGGAGCTGAGATAGGTCACGTCCTGGGCGCCCGGCGGAGACGCGTCGGGCGATCACCCGTCCGTCAGGTCGATCCACGTCGGTGTGGATGTCGTCGGGATCGCCCGGCAGTCCACGCCGCGTCTCCAGCGGCTCGGCGCCCCGGGCCAGGATGGCGACGCCGTTCCAGGCCTTCTGGCCATGCCAGATCGCGCCGTATCCGGCCTTGAAGATCGCCGCCCTTGGGAACCGCTCCTGAGGCGCCTTCAACTCCTGCAGGCAGACGACATCCGGTCGGGTCTCCGCGAGCCAGCGGAGCAGCACCGGCAGCCGGCCGCTGATGCCATTGACGCTGAAGGTGGTGATCTTCATCGGCTCGGCCCCCCGTTTCGCCGGGTAAAGCGCCCTATCGTTCGCCTTCGGGGCGCAGAACGCCAATAGCTCTGTCGCGGCGGTCGTTCCGCCGCTATCGGCCGGCCGATCCGATTCACGGGTTCGCGCCCGGCTGCTGCCGGAAGAAGCGCATCATCTCGCGGCTGGCATCCGGCCCGCGCGGCTCGGTGTATGACCCGGCCGGGCTGCCGCCCGACCAGGCATGGCCGGCGCCGTGCAGGACCCATTGCTCCAACCTGGATCTTCCGGCGGCATCGGTCCGCACCGTGCGGACGTAGGGCACGCCGCCTGCCGACGTGCCGTGCGAGACGGTGGTCGTAAGCTCAGTCGCCGGCGTCGCCTGGGCAATGACCTCGTCGGCATTCACCGAGTTGACCGTCTTGTCGGCATCGCCGTGAAAGACAATGGTCGGAACCGTCGTCGTCCTGGCACCG
>NZ_JBYRFX010000064.1:0-3758 GCF_057815775.1 Inquilinus sp. | reverse complement strand
CAGCAACGCCGTGCCGGTCGCGGAATTCACGCTGGGCCTGACCCTGGCGGCGCTGCGCTGCATCGCCTTGGGCCATGCCGAACTGAAGCAGGGCCGCTGGCGCACCGCCACGGCCATGTCGACGCCGACCTTCATGCTGTCGGGCAAGACCGTCGGCATCATCGGTTTCGGCGCCATCGGCCAGGCTTTCGCCCGGCTGCTGAAGGGCTTCGGCTGCACCATCCTCTATTCCAAGCGCACGCCCCTGCCGGCGGCCGAGGAAGCAACGCTGGGCGCCCGCTTCGCCACCGTGCCGGAGATCCTGGCCCAGTCCGACGTGATCACGCTGAACTGCCCGCTGACGCCGGAGACATCAGGGCTGATCGACCGGGCCGCGATCCGGGCGATGAAGCCGACCGCCGTGCTGGTCAATGTCGCGCGCGGCGGCGTGGTGGTGGAATCAGACCTGATCGAGGCGCTGAAGGCGCGCGAGATCCATGCCGCCGCCATGGACGTGTTCGAGATCGAGCCCCTGCCGTCGGACAGCCCGCTGCTCGGCCTCGACAATCTGGTGGTGACGCCGCATCTGGCGGCGATCGCGGCCGACAATTTCGAGAAGGCCGTCAACCAGATGTTCGGCAACATCGCCCATGTCGCACGCGGCGAGCCGGTGCCGGAACGCGACTCCGTGGCCTGACCGAGGCGCTACAGACGCGGGCCTGTGCTTTGCGGCGCAGGCCCGTCGTCCCCTGCTCCCATGAGACGTCCATCTGCCGGCGGCGTATCCTTTCGCCGGCCTCGTCCGTCTTAGCTGGTGATGGGCGGCCGTCCCCGGCATCGCCCTCGTCAACGGATGGGAGCGTGACAATGGCGAGCAGGCAGAGCCTGGCGAACAAGATCCACTTCGAAACGCTGGCGGAGGCGTGGAACACTGGTCGGGAATTGCCGCCCGAAGCCTCCGAATGGTCTGTCCTGACGGCAGAACCGGGCGGCGTCGATTATGTCGAGACGGAATTCGGCGACAAGACCGCGCTGTGGGTTCAGCCGAAGCTGGCGGCCAAAGACCGGGTCATGCTGTACCTGCACGGCGGCGGCTATGTCGGCGGATCGATCTGGACCCATCGCAAGCTGGTCGGACATCTCGCCAAGGCGATCGGTTGTCACGCTTTGCTCGCCACCTACGACTACGCGTTCCAGAGCAAGTTCCCGCGCCAGATCGAGCAGGCCGTGACCGCGTTCGCGTGGCTGGCCGAACAGGGTATCCGGCCGGAACACACGATCGGTGCAGGCGATTCCGCCGGCGCGGGCCTGATCGTTGCGGCCGCGCTGAAGCTCCGAGATGCGGGTCGTTCGTTGCCGGCCGCAATCCTCAGCATCTCCGGCTGGCATGATCTGTCGGCGAGCGGGCCTTCTTACGAAGCCAACCGCGAGAAGGACGTCTTCTTCCAGAAGGCGACCGTCGACATGCTGGCAGCGCAGGTCCTCGGCGGGGCTGATGCCAGGCATCCCCTCGCCAGCCCGATCTTTGCCGATCTCAAGGGCCTGCCGCCGATCTATCTGCAGGCGGGCGAAGACGAAACCCTGCTCGACGACAGCCGGGTTCTCGCCGACCGTGCGAAAGCCGCCGGCGTCGAGGTGCGCCTGGAGGTGTTTCCGGAGATGCTGCACTCGTTCCAGATGATGGCGGGCCGCGCCCCCGAAGCCGACGACGCGATCGGGCGGCTTGCCCAATGGGTTCGCCTCAAGCTCGGCCTGGTCGCTAAGATGTGACAGGTGAGGGACATGCCTGAACGACCGATCGGTCTATTCGATGCGCGGTATCGAGCCTTCCTCGAGACGGTGTCGAACGCCCGCGCCCAGCTGCATCGCTACTGCGCCCGCATGACCGGCTCGCGGCTCGACGGCGAGGATCTCATGCAGGAGACGCTGTTCGAGGCCTACACGAAGATCGAGACCCTCGACGACGCCCGCAGGCTGAAACCCTGGCTGTTTCGCATCGCGCACAATCGCTGCATCGACTTTTTGAGGCGGCGCGATGCGCGCGAGGGTGCGGAAGGCGCCTATGCGGACGCCATCGGCATCGTCGCTGCAGAGCCGGCGGCGATCGATGCCCGGTACGCCATCGAACGGCTGGTCGGCCACCTGCCGCCGAAGGAGCGCGCCTGCGTCCTGCTGAAGGATGTGTTCGACTATTCGCTGGAAGAGACCGCGGAGCTCGTGGATTCGACGGTTGGCGGCGTCAAATCCGCACTCTCCCGTGGCCGGGCGAAGCTTGCCGACCTGCCCGCGGACCCTCCCGGCGAACCGGGCCGTCCGCTTGATCCCGATACCGCGCGGCTGTTGCAGCGCTATGTCGACCTGTTCAACCGCCATGACTGGGATGGCGTGCGGGGCCTCACCAGCGCCGATGCCCAGCTGCGGGTCGCCGACTGCTTCGACGGCTTGCTCAGAAACTCTCCCTATTTCGGCGAATACGAGCGGAATCCGGACCCGTGGACCATGGAGTTCGGGGCGATCGACGGAGAGCCTGTCCTGCTCGTGCTTTTCCAGCGCGGCGACCAGTGGCAGATCGCGTGGCCGGTTCGCGTCCATGTCGCCGGCGGCTTCATCGACCGCATCGAAGACTATTACGCCTGCCCATGGGTCATCGGAGCCGCCCCGGAGTCCAATCTGGAACGGATGACCGAGCCAGTCGTCTCGCGAGGAGCATGACGGGGGAGCGTTGCAGCACGAGCACACAGCTGTCGCCCCGAAATTCTCAGTCCGAGAAATAATGCCAAGGCGAGAGGGTCGGCCGATATCCCTTTCAAGCAAAGATCTACTGAACAAGATATTCTCAGGCGGAGAAATAACGCCGTATCGTGAAGACGTCTAGTTGCCCATATTTGTGACAGCGATTGCCTGATCTTTCCCTTTGACAGATCAGATCCGCCGTGGTTATCGTTTGTGTACATATAAAAGCATTCTCAAGAACGAGCGGCCGCGCGGCGGTCGAACTCGCATGCGGAGGCTCATGCCATGTACGATCGCTACGCGACCACCCGCCTGATCGACCTCTGGCTGCAGGAGGACATCGGCTATTGCGACCTGACCGTGCAGGTCATGATCGAGCCGGAGGAGACCGGCGCATTCGTCATGAATGCCCGCGAGCCGATGATCGTGTCGGGTATCGAGGTCGCCGCCGAAATCTTCCGCCGCTATGACCCGCGCTGCGCCGTCACCGTACGGGTCAAGGACGGCGACCGGGTCGCGGCCGGGCAGGTGCTGCTGGACGTCAGCGGCCCGGCCCAGGCGATCCTGACGGCCGAGCGCACTGCCCTGAACATCACCCAGCGCCTGTCGGGCATCGCCACCGAGACGGCGCGGTTCGTGGCCGAGATCGCGGGCACCGGGGCCCGGCTGCTCGACACCCGCAAGACCACGCCGGGCCTGCGCATGCTGGAGAAGCACGCGACGGTCTGCGGCGGCGGCCTCAACCACCGCCTCGGCCTCGACAACGGGGTGATGATCAAGGACAACCACATCGCCGTCTGCGGCAGCATCGCCGCCGCGGTCAAGCGGGCGCGCCGCAACCTGCCGATGCTGACCAAGATCGAAGTCGAGTGCGACTCGCTGGAGCAGGTGGATGAGGCGGTGCTGGCCGGCGCCGACGTCATCATGCTGGACAACATGCCGGTGCCGACCATGCGCCGGGCGGTGGAGACCGTGGCCGGGCGCATCCCGCTGGAGGCCTCGGGCGGGGTGCGGTTCGAGACCATCCGCGCCATCGCCCAGACCGG
>NZ_JBYRFX010000063.1:0-12093 GCF_057815775.1 Inquilinus sp. | reverse complement strand
GACCCCGCCAGCGGCTGCGCGGCCGGCACGTCGGCCAGGGCCGGCGTCCCCGCCGACAGCAGCAGGGCGGCCGCCACAGCCATCCCTGAGAGAAGACCTCGTCCCATCAGTTCCCCCTTCGTCTGAGGCCCGGTTTCGGGCCGGCATAGCGGCGATGCTAGACAGCTTCCAAGACGGCCTCGTGACGATTTGAACACGTGTTCATGACGATTGTACACGTGTTCACGAAGAGGGCTGCACCGCAGCCCTCCCCGCTCCCTCTCAGTAATGCGGATTGTTGGCGTTGAAGCTGCTGCGCAACCGGAAGCGCTGGCTGGGGCCGCCGGTGCAGTTGCGGATCTGCAGCCTCCGGCCGAGGGCGGTGTCCACCACGTCGGCGCAGCGGCCGTTCATGCCGACCAGCCGGCCGTCGGGCTGCAGCTGCCACTTCTCGCTGGAGCCGCCGTCGCAATCCCAGATGTGCAGCTGGTCGCCGTTGTTGCCGTCACCACCATTGATGTCGAAGCAGTATTTGTCGTTGCCGACGGCCCGCAGTTGGGTCTCGTCGCTGTAGTGCCACTGCTGGGGCACCGCATCCGTGCAGTTGAACTGGTTGAGGTCGGAGCCGTTGCCGTAGACGCCGCTCTGGATCTCGACGCAATAGCCGGTCAGCTCGCTGCTAAGGACGAAGCCGGTCGGCACCGAGCGGCGGACGCCGTTCACCGGCATCTTGCCGCCCCAGGTCTCCAGGGTCTCGCGGCTGATCATCGAGGCGCCCCACCCGGCCGCCAGGTACATCTGGTTGAAGTTGTCGAACTTCGCCGTGTCGCTGGACCACAGATTGACCAGCTGGCCGTTCTGCTGGGCAGTCAGCGTGTCCTGGTACCAGTACTTGTCGTCCTTCTGGTTGCCGCAGACGACCCATTTGTTGGTGTTCGGGTCGTCGAAATCCTTGGCCACGCTGTTCCAGTAGAAATGGCTCGGCTCATGCGCCTCGGGGCAGACGAAGATGTGGGCGCCGGCGCCGAACTGGTTGATGTATTCTTCCTGGGTGTCGTTCTTGTCGCCGATCGGGCCGCCCATCATCAGGACGATGACGCGGCCGCGCAGCGAATCCACGCTGGGCCAGCCGGCGCGGTAGACGCCCTCGCGCAGCGAGGCGTAGCCGGTGAAGGCCCGCAGCGCCTCCGGCTGGTAGACCTTGGCGCCGAGTTCCTGGGCGATCGCGGAATCGAGTGCGGTCTTGGCCGACGAGTCCCAGCCGCCGAACACCAGGGCACCGGGCTTGAGATCGAGCTGGACCGTGATCGGCAGGTGGCCGGGATGCGCGTCGCTCCAGCCCCGGATGTCGGCCAGGCAGTCCCGCAGGTAGCCGCTGGCGCCACCCCGGCAATTGTTGACGTTAATCGAGTCGCCGGGATCGTGCTTCACCGGAAGGCCGGAGCCGTCATAGACGTCGAGTTCGACCACCTGGTTGCCGCGGTCCAGCGCGTCGGTCAGCCGGGCGAAGCTCGTCTTCTCATAGGTGTTGTGCGGCCGCAGCCAATAGGCGGCGTTGTAGGGCGTCGACCCGCTCAGTGCCTGGGCGTTCGGCACCGCGGGCGGCGGCGGTGGCGGATCGAACACGATCGGCCGCGGCGGCCTGATGCCGATCGTCCCGGGCATCTGGGCCTGGGCCCCCACCGCCGACAACAACAGGGCCGCCATGGCGACCGCCCCGAACACAAGACCTCGTCTCATCGGTTTCCCCCTTCGTCAGGCGCCGCGATCCGGCCCGTCCGGCCCGGCGCCACAGCGATGCTAAGGGGCGTTCCGCGACGGCCGGATGACAGTCCGGCGAAATTTTGAACACGTGTTCATCGGATTGTCTGGATCGATCGGCGTTCGGAAAATCGGCCGCGCATCGCCACGTTCCGGCATTGACGAGCCCGCCCCTTCCGGACAGAATAAACCATTATTCATAAGGAATTTGAAATTATGCCAACTTTTATCAAGGCCGGCCCCAGCGGCGGCACCGGCGTCGGCCTGTTCTCGGCCCTCGGCGAAGCGTTCTTTCCACCGGGGTCGACGCCGATCCGGATCAGCATGATCAACCTCTGGTCCGGCACCTTCATCGATGCCTTCCAGCTGGAATTCACCGATGCCGGCGGCCTGACCGCCATGACGCCCCGCTATGGCGGCCCCGGCGGCGGTGCCTTCTCGCAGAGACTGGCGCCGAACGAGTTCATCACCTCGATCACGGGCACCTATGGCGAATTCGTCAGCTCCATCGCGATCAGGACCAACCTCAAGAAACTGCCGCTGCTGGGCACGGCCGGCCCCCGCGCGTTCGAATACGACTCGACCGACCTGCAGCGGGGCCTCCAGATCCAGGGATTGTGGGGCGCATCGGGCAAGTACATCGATTGCCTCGGCATCTTCGCCGTGCAGAGCTGAAACGGCGGGGCCGGGCACGCAGCCCGGCCCCTCCCCTCATCACGCCGACGGCGGCGTGGAGGCGATGTCCGCCGCGCCTTCGCCCGGCAGCGGCGCCGCAGCGTACCAGTCGATCTTGCGGGTGGTGATCATGACAGCGCTGAGCGCCAGGAACAGGCCGATCGAGCCGAGCAGCAGGGCCAGGTCTTCGAGCTGCATCAGCGCGTAGAGGATGCCGTAGAGGATCGCCAGCAGCGCGCCCAGCACCAGGCTGCGCTTCCAGGGGCCGAGCACCGGCCGGCAATACAGCACGATCTGCACCACCACCGCCGCGGCCCCCAGGGCATAAGCGGCGGCGAAGCCGACCTGTTCGGCGAGGGAGAGCAGCAGCAGATAGAACAGGCACAGCGACAGCCCGACCAGCGCGTATTGGAAGACGTGGATGCGCAGCCGCGCCACCGTCTCGAACAGGAAGAACAGGGTGAAGGTGAAGACGATGAACAGCATGCCGTATTTCGCCGAACGCTCGGTCTGCTGATAGGCGCTGACCGGCTGGAAGAAGCGCACGCCGAAGCTGGATCCCGACATCGCGGAGAGATAGCTGCCGTCGCCGCCGACCCAGGCCTGGGGATAGCCGCGGCCGAAATAGGACAGCTCCCAATCCGCGGTGAAGCCCTGCGGCCCGATCGACGACCGCACCGGCAGGAAGGCGCCGTCGAAGCTGGGATCCGGCCAGGGTGAGCTGGCGGTGACCTGGTTGGAACGGCCGAGTGGCAGGAAGTCGATCCGCTCGCTGCCGTTCAGCCGCAGCGTGGTCGAGAACGGGATCGGCGTCTGCGCCGCTTCGGCCGACAGGCCGGGCACGCGCAGCGTCATGCCGGCGCCCAGCACCTGGCCCAATTCCCCCGGCGCGCCGGGCTGGAACGGCAGATCCTGCGTGCCCCACCGCAGCGCGGCGCCCTCGCGGATGCTGCGCGGGTCGGCGACGCCGACATAGAGAAAGGCCGAGGCCCAGTCGATCGTCGCCTCCGGCCCCGCCAGGGTGGCGGCATCGCCGATCAGGAACTGCCCGGACAGGTCGAGGGTGGCGGTGTAGACCACCGCCTCGAACAGCCCACGCTTCCGCGTCTCCGGCACCGCCGCGGCGTTGATCCTGTACTGGTCGGGCAGGATATAGAGCGGCCGTTCGATCGGCGGCGGCTGGGTGCCGTCGGTGCGGCGTTCGGCCGGCACCCGGAACGGCACCACCATGACCGGGCCGGTGACCTGCTGCGGCCGGCCCCAGCTGTTGCCGATCTCGGCCACCACGGAGCGATAACGCTCCTCGCGCTCGCCGATCACGTCATAGACCAGGAAGACCGGCAGCAGGAAGGCGACGATCAGCATGACGATGGCCAGCACCTTCAGCGCCGGCGAGGCCGTGCGGAAGCGCCGGATCGGCAGATTGAGCGGACCGGATGGCAGGACGGGATCGGTGGTCATGGCGGCCCCTCGGCGGATGGCGACGCCTCACCGTCGCCGGAACCGATGGCCGCTTCGTGGCGATGCCGCGGTAAGGCTGAGGCGCCGCCTCCGACCCTCTTGCGTCCGAACCCGGCCATCTCGCCACGATCAGCCCGTGAGGCGCGCCCGAAACAACGTGCTGCCGTCCGCCAGGCGCGACCTGGAAATATCCCGGAATCCAGCCTCGGTCATCCACGCGCGATACTGACCTTCCGTGTAGGATTCGCCGTGGCGGTAGAGGTTCAGGAAGGTGAGATTCAGAAAGACACCCTCGGGCGGGCCGAGACGGTCGTCATCGACGACACCCTGCCCCGCAATGGCGATCTCGCCTCCGGGTGTCAGGCAACGCGCCGCGTTCAGGATCGCACGGCGCGCCTTGTCCGGCGGAAGGACCTGGACGATGGCTTTCAGGACCGCCAGATCGTGCCGGCCGGTCGATGGCGCGACGGTGATGTCCCCCTCTTCGACCACCACGTCGCCGGCACCGTATTCCGCCAGGATATCCGGCGCGACCGCTGCGACCGTCGGGAGTTCCATCAGCGTCGCCGCAATCTGCGGCCGCCGCTCGCGAAGTCCGACAAGAATGGTCCCGGCCCCCCCGCCGATGTCGATCACCGAACCGATCGCCGAGAGGTCCATCTCCCGCGCCAGAAGTCGGCCGAAAATCACCCCGCCCGGTGCGAGCATGCGGCTGAAGGCCGCCGCGGCCTCTGGCCCCGCTTCGGAAAAGTCGTGCAGCGCAGCCGGTCGGTTCTGTCGCAGCGACTCCGCGGTCAGCAGGTCGGCGCCCCAGAGCTCGCGCAGGAGCGCATGATCGCCGCCGCGATAGGCCGGCTTGGACGCGTCGAGGAAGGCCGCCGCTTCGGCTCCGTTGCGAAATCGACCATCCTCGACTTCGAGGAGACCGATGCTGGCGAGCGCGTAGAGAAGCCGTGACAGACGGTCGGGCTCGATTTTGAGCGCGGCCCCAAGGCTGTCGGCCGTCACCACGCCGTCATCGTGTCGGGTGAAGATGCCAAGGTCCAGCCCGGCGCGAAGCGCCAAGGCGGGGGGCACCGCTGCGATCAGGGCGTCGATCCGATCGGAATCCACCATGTCACATCCCTTCCGCGATCCAGGACCGACTTCGAGACAACTGTTCGTGACGACGACGCTCGAGAGTCCGGCAGGCCTGCAGGACGGTGCCGATCGCGACGCCGCATACCGTCAGGCGCGCCGTCGGATCCCGTCTGAAACGATCATGCTTTCCGGGCGCGGCCGGGGCGAGTGGCGGTGTTCAGCGCCACGGCGGCGCGGATGAGCGCCGCCAGCGCCGCTTCATCGATCGCCTCGCCTTCATGGACATCGATGGCGCGCCGGGTGTTCCCCTCGAGGCTGGAGTTGAACAGTCCTGCGGGGTCGTCCAGCGCGGCGCCCTTGGCGAAGGTCATCTTCACGGCGGCCTTGTAGGTCTCGCCGGTGCAGATGATGCCGCCATGCGACCACACCGGGACGCCGCGCCATTTCCACTCCTCGACCGCTTCGGGGTCGGCCTGAAGGATCAGGGCCCGGATCCGGGCGAGCGTCTCGCCCCGCCAATCGCCCAGCTCCCGGATTCTCTGGTCGATCAGTTCAGAGTGAGAGCCCGCCCCCTCCACCGGACCGTTTTTCGCCGCTTTCATGGTCACTGCCCTCGCCCAGCCTGGATCATCTTCCACCCATTCCCCGACGGGTCGCGGAAGCTGGCGTCGACGGCGCCGTAACGCTCGATCGGCTCCTGCGTGAACTCGACGCCGCGGGCCGACATCCGGTCATAGGCGGCGCGGCAGTCGTCGACATGCAGCACCAGCGGCGGCATCGCCCCCTTCGCCACGACCTCGCGCACGGTCTGCGCGGTGGCCGCGTCGAGCGTCGGCGGCTGCGGCGCGAACAGGCCGAGCTGGAAGGACGGCTGGTCCGGATGCTGCACCGTGAGCCAGCGGTAATCGCCGTTCCGCGCATCGGTGTGGACGCGAAATCCAAGCTTCTCGACATAGAATTGAAGGGCTTCGTCCTGATCGCGGACGTACAGACCGACCACCCCGATACCCTGGCTCATGGGACCTCCGTGTGTTGGGATGCGCCGATGCTATCGTCCGCCTCCTGCCGCCGCTTCTCCGAAACTGCCATTGTGAGGTCGGGGCGGTGGGCGGCGCTGAGATAGCAGGGCGGCACCCGGTCCAGCTGATGCCGGGCGGCCTGCTCGCGGGCCCGGAGCTCGCCCGGGCTCTCGCCGGTGACGTCGCGGAAGGTGCGCCCGAAGGTGCCGAGGCTATTCCACCCGGTCTCGAAGGCGATCTCGGTGATCGGCAGGGCCGTGTCGCGCAGCAGCGCCGTGGCCCGCTCCAGCCGGCGCGTCAGCAGGTAGCGGTGCGGCGGGACGCCGAAGGCCTCCTTGAACGAGCGCGCGAAATGGGCTTCGGAGACTCCGCTCACACAGGCCAGCCGCGCGACCGGCCATTCCTCCTGCGAGGCCGCGTCCATCCGGTCCTTCGCGCGCAGCAGGCGGCGCAGCAGCGCCGGGTCCTGGCCCCGGATTGCGGTTTCGGGCGCAGCTTCTGTCGATCCGATGGATGCCGAATCGGCCATGGCGCTCCCTTCCAAGCCCCGGTTCTTCCGGACAGGGTTTCACAGGCGAGACGTTTACGGAACAGCTCTCACCCTCTGGCCGTCCCGGGCCTCGATCGTGCAGTGTTCCCGTCGGCCGGCAGGAATCGCGTGGGAAGACATGGATCGCTTCAATCTGGGCCCCTATCGGCGCGTCATCTCCACCCGCTCGGCGGAAACGCAGCGCTGGTTCGATATCGGCCTGAACTGGTGCTACGGCTTCAACCATGAGGAAGGCATCAAGTGCTTCGAGAAGGCACTGGAGACCGACCCCGGCTGCGCCTTCGTGCATTGGGGCATCGCCTATGCCGCCGGGCCTTTCTACAACCTGACCTGGAAGGAGCACGGCAAGGCTGAGGCCGAGAGCGCGACGAAACGCTGCTTCGAACATGTCCAGCTGGCGCGGGCCAACGCGGCCGCCGCCAGCCCGGTCGAACAGCGGCTGATCGAGGCGCTGGGCCACCGCTTCCCGCGGCCGCATGCCGTGACGCCGCCGGAGTTCGAGCAGTGGGACGACGCCTATGCCGCGGAGATGCGGCGCGTCTATGCCAGCTTCCCCGACGACCACGACGTGATGGCGCTGTTCGTCGAGGCGCTGATGCAGCGCACCGTGCGGCGGCTGTGGGATCTCAAGACCGGCAAGCCGGCCCCGAACTCGGATGTGGTCGAGGCGCTCGAGGTCTGCGAGCGGTCGATCCGGATCGCCGACGAGGCCGGCGCGGCGCAGCATCCCGCGATCGTCCACCTGCACATCCATCTCCTGGAGATGTCGACCGTGCCGGAGCGCGGCCTGCGCTCGGCGGATTTGCTCGGCAGCATGTGCCCCGATGCCGGGCACATGAACCACATGCCGGGCCATATCTATGTGCTGTGCGGCGAGTACGAGAAGGCGAAGCTGGCCAGCGAGAAGGCGGTTCGCGCCAACGACCTCTATCTCGCCTATGCCGGCGAGCCGACCTACTACCTGCTCGGCTGCTGCCACGACCTGCATCTGATGATGTTCGCCTGCATGCTGCTCGGCCAGTCCCGGCCGGCGCTGTGGGCCGCCGACCAGGTGCGCAGCCTGGTGACGCGCGATGTCGTCAGCTTGCCGGACCGGCCGAAGCTGACCCAGACGGTCGAGGGCTACCACGCGATGAAATCGCATGTGCAGGTGCGCTTCGGCCGCTGGCAGGAGATCATCGACGAGCCGGTGGTCGAGGAGCCCGGACTCTATGTGCTGACGGCGGTCCTGCAGAGCTACGCCAAGGGCGTTGCGCATGCGACGCTGCGGGACTTCGCCGCTGCCGGGCGGGAGCGTGAGCGGTTTCACCGGCTTCTGGCGGACATCCCGCCCGAACGGCGCTTCCTCAGCAACCCGACCCGGGCTTCGCTCGGCGTCGGGGCCGCCCTTCTCGATGGCGAGCTCGCCTATCACCAGGGCCGGCATGAGGAGGCTTATGCGCATCTGCGGCAGGCGGTCGAGCTGGACGACGCCCTGTCCTACACCGAGCCCTGGGCCTGGATGCATCCGCCGCGCCATGCGCTGGCGGCGCTGCTGCTCGACCAGGGCCATGCCGCAGAGGCCGAGCAGGTCTACCGCGATGATCTCGGCCTGAGCGGCAGGGTGCAGCGCTGCGCCCAGCACCCGGACAATGTGTGGGCGCTGCACGGGCTGGTGGAATGCCTGAAGCTTCGCGGCGAGGCCGAGGAGCTGGCGGCGCTGCAGGCCAGGCTCACCACGGCGCTGGCCAAGGCGGATGTGCCGATCACCTCGTCCTGCCTGTGCCGGACCAACGCGCCAGCGGCCCGGTGCTGCTGCGACTAGCTAGGCCTGGAACAGCTCGCTGACGGATTCGCCGGCATGGATCCGGCGCATCGCCTCCGCCATCGCCGGCGCGATCGACAGCACGGTCAGCTTCGGATGGTGGCCGGTGCCGTTCACCGGGACGGTGTTGGTGCAGACGATCTCCAGGATGTCGTCCTGGCCGCCCAGCCGCTCCAGCGCGCCGGCGGAAAACAGGCCATGGGTGCAGGCCACGCGGACCGACCGGGCGCCCTGGCGGCGCAGATGGCCCAGCAGCTCCAGGATCGTGCTGCCCTTGGCGATCTCGTCGTCGATGACGATGACATCCTTGCCGCGCACCTCGCCGATGATGGCGCTGATCTCGACCCGGTCGTTCTCGTAGCGCTGCTTGGCGCCCATGGCGACGCCCGCGCCCAGCAGCCGCGCGAAGGCTGTCGCTTCCTTGGCATAGCCGAGATCCGGCGAGACCACGACGGCGTTGGCCATGTCGTAGCGGCGGAAATGGCCCGCCAGCTCGCGCAGGGCATGCAGATGGTCCACCGGCACGCTGAAGAAGCCGTGCACCTGCGGTGAGTGCAGCGTGGTGGTCAGCACCCGGCCGGCCCCCGCCGCGACCAGCAAATCGGCCACCAGCCGGCCGCCGATCGAGATCCGCGGCGCGTCCTTCTTGTCCGACCGGGCATAGGCGTAGTGCGGCATGACAACGGTGATGCGCGACGCCGAGGCGCCGCGGGCCGCGTCGATCATCAGCAGCAGCTCGACCAGATGCTCCTGCACCGGCGGGCTGAGGGTCTGGACCAGGAAGACGTCGCGTTCGCGGCAATTCGCCTGAAGCTGGACCCCGAGGCAGTCATTGGCGAAGCGCTGGACCCGGGAGGGGCTGAGCGGCACGCCCAGCGCGGCGCAGATCTCGGCCGCCAGGGCAGGATGCGAGGTGCCTGAGAAGACAGCGATCTCGGCCATGTGCGCATCCCCCGGTGTCGAATCGATCCGATCGGCGCCGACCCTAGAGGGGGCGATGGGCCCTGTCCACACCACCTAGTCCGGCGGCAGCACCTCGAACACCAGCGCCTTGGTCACCTGGCGCGGGTTGAAGTTGTCGTCGGACAGCACGACCAGGCTGCGGTGGCCGTTCGCCAGGTCGGGTCCCCAGCCCATCCCCTCGAAATTGTCGAGGACGACACCGAGCGTGCCGAAATCCAGCAGCAGCGTCTTCGGCATCGCCAGCCAGCTGCCATCGAACAGCGAGTCGAGCCCGGCGACATCGGTGGCGAGCGCCGGGTCGGCCCGGTACAGCCGGATCGAATTGCCGCGGCCTTCGGCATAGGCCCGTTCCAGCACCAGCAGCGTGCCGTCGCCGGCCGGCAGGATCTCGGACACGCCGTTGTCGGCATGGCCGCCGGGCTGCGGCGCCAGCGGGATCGGGTCGGTGACGTAGACCCGCTCCGGCCCGGCCTGTCCGGTGACGGTGTCGAAGGTGGCGAAGCGCACCGGGCTGCCGGTGGCCAGCGAGGCGACCGGGCCGTCCTGGACCAGCGCATTCTCCAGCGACACGAACAGGGTGCGGCCGTCGGGCCCGAGCGCCAGCCCTTCGAAGGTCAGGTTGTCGCGCGGGCCGTGCGACGGATCGGCCGAGACCAGGTAGCGCCGCGGCAGATCGAAGCTGCGCTGCAGCGCGCCATCCGGCCCGGCGACATTGACCGACGGGCTGATGCCGCCGCGGACATTGCCCTCGCTGCTCCAGTAGAGAGCCCCGGTGGCGGGGTCGCGGCGGATCGCCTCCGGGTCGATGCTGCGCCGGGCGAAGGGCTGTCCCGCGGCGTCGCGCAGCGTCATCACGCCGGTGACGGCCATGCCGCGGACCGCCTGGGCGTCATAGTCGATGGACAGGGTGTAGAACCGGGCCGGCGACAGGTCGGAGCGGTCGTCGCTGAGAGCGATCCACTGTTTGGCGGCGGGGTCCCACTCCAGCCCGGACAGGCCGCCGACGACGGTGCCCTGATAGGCCAGCGCATGCGGCAGCGACGCCTCGCCGATCAGGCGCAGCGCGCCGATCCCGTCCGCCTGCGCCGGCAGCGCGGCACAGGTCGCCAACAGACCCAGCAGGACGCCCCCAATCCGATTCATTCGCATCCCCCCGAATTCCACCCCTGTTGACCACGACGGCACGACGGCGGCATGACGAGCCGATGGCGATTTGATGACGGACCGGCCGATGGATGAGTTGGCAGATGACCCCGCGAAGCTGCGGCGCAGTGACGGCTTCATCCGCGTTGGCGGGCACCGCCTGTATTGGCAGCGCCTCGACCCGCCCATTCCAGATGGGGGCGGTTCCGCCGGGCGTCTCCCCCTCATGCTGCTTCATGAAGGACTGGGTTCGGTCGCGCAATGGGTGCGCCGCGGCACCGATGTCGCGGCCCTCCTGGCCACCGCGACCGGGCATCCGGTGGTGGCGCATGACCGGCTGGGCTTCGGCCGGTCCGACCCGCTGCCGGGACCGCGCGGCGCCGATTATCTCTACCGCGAAGGCCGCGAGACGCTGCCGCTGGTGCTGGACGCCCTCGGCCTCGACCGGGTCGGACTGGTCGGCCACAGCGACGGCGGCAGCATCGCCCTGATCTTCGCCGCGGCGCATCCCGGCCGCGCCGCCTGGGCGGTGACCGAGGCGGCGCATGTGCTGGTCGAGGACGTCACCGTGGCCGGCATCGCCGTCGTCCATGCCGCCTTCCACGCGCCGGAGTCGAAGCTGCGCGCCGGGCTGGCCCGCTATCACGGCGACAAGACCGATTTCACCTTCGCCAACTGGGCCGAGCTGTGGCCGACCCCCGGATTCCGCAGCTTCGACATGCGCGACGCGCTGCCCTCGATCCGCTGCCCGGTTCTGGCGATCCAGGGCGCGGAGGATGAATACGGCACGCCGGCACAGCTTGAGGCCATTAAGTCAGGTGTTTCCGGCCCTTGCGAGACCTGGCTGGTGCCCGATTGCCGGCACGCGCCGCATTTCGAGGCGACCGATCGGGTGCTGCCCCGGATCGTGAATTTTGCAGTTGCGAACGGTTCTTAAGCCGTTGCATTTGAACGGCTTGCACGGACGCGCTACATGGATGCCGCACAGCCCATTTCGCGATCAGCCTTCGCCCGAAGGAGCCTCTCCGTGACGTTCACCGGACATGACACGCTCAAAACTCGCCGCAGCCTCACGGTCGACGGCAAGAGCTATGACTATTTCAGCCTCGAGGCGGCCCAGGCCGCACTGGGCGATGTCGCCCGCCTGCCCTTTTCGCTGAAGGTTCTGCTGGAGAACCTGCTGCGCTTCGAGGATGACCGGTCGGTCACGGTCGACGACGTCAAGGCGATGGCGCAGTGGCTGAAGGATCGCCGCTCCGACCGCGAGATCGCCTACCGCCCCGCCCGCGTGCTGATGCAGGACTTCACCGGCGTCCCCGCCGTGGTCGACCTCGCCGCGATGCGCCAGGCGATGGTGGCGCTGGGCGGCGACCCGCAGCGGATCAACCCGCTCTCGGCGGTCGACCTGGTGATCGACCACTCGGTCATGGTCGACGCCTTCGGCACCCCGAACGCCTACCAGCACAATGTCGATTTGGAGTTCGAGCGCAACCACGAGCGCTACGCCTTCCTGCGCTGGGGCCAGACCGCCTTCGACAATTTCCGCGTCGTCCCGCCCGGCACCGGCATCTGCCACCAGGTCAACCTGGAGTACCTGGCGCAGACGGTGTGGGTCGAGAAGGACCGCAACACCGGCAACCAGGTCGCCTATCCCGACA
>NZ_JBYRFX010000062.1:0-3374 GCF_057815775.1 Inquilinus sp. | reverse complement strand
GTACAAGTACACCCTGCACAACGTCGCCCACAGCTACGGCAAGACGCTGACCTTCATGCCGAAGCCGCTCTATGGCGACAACGGCTCGGGCATGCACTGCCACCAGTCGATCTGGAAGGACAACAAGCCGCTGTTCGCCGGCTCGGGCTATGCCGACCTGTCGGAGACGGCGCTCTACTACATCGGCGGCATCATCAAGCACGCCAAGGCGCTCAACGCCTTCTGCAATGCCAGCACCAACTCCTACAAGCGCGTGATTCCGGGCTTCGAGGCGCCGGTGCTGCTGGCCTACTCCTCGCGCAACCGCTCGGCCTCGTGCCGCATCCCCTACGTCTCCTCGCCGAAGGGCAAGCGCGTCGAAGCCCGGGATCAGCCGCTTGTAGCTGTTGGTCGACGGGTTGGTCAGGGCGTTCAGCGCCTTGGCGTGCTTGATGATGCCGCCGATGTAGTACAGCGCGGTGTCCGACAGGTCGGCGTAGCCCGAACCGGCGAAGGTCGGCTTGCCTTCCTTCCAGATCGACTGGTGGACATGCATGCCCGAGCCATTGTCGCCCTTGACCGGCTTCGGCATGAAGGTCGCGCTCTTGCCATAGGCGTCGGCGACGTTGTGGACGACGTACTTGAACATCTGCAGGGCGTCGGCGCTCTTGATCAGCGTCTCGAACTTGATGCCCAGCTCATGCTGCGAGGCGGCGACCTCGTGGTGGTGCTTCTCGACGTTGACGCCCATCTCGGCCAGGGTCGACAGCATCTCGGCGCGCAGGTCATGCGCGGCGTCGAGCGGCTGCACCGGGAAATAGCCGCCCTTCGGCTGGACGCGGTGGCCGCGGTTGCCGTCCGGATAGACCTTGCCGGTGTTCTCGGACGCATCCTCGCTGTCGAGGTAGTAAAAGCCCGAGGTCGTGCCCTGCTGGTAGCGCACGTCGTCGAAGATGAAGAATTCGGCTTCCGGGCCGAAATAGGCGGTGTCGCCCACCCCCAGCGACGTCATGTAGCGCTCCGCCGCCTTGGCGATCGAGCGCGGGTCGCGGCTGTAGGGCTGGCCGGTCGCCGGCTCCAGGATGTCGCAGGTGATGTTCAGCTGCGCCTGGGCCGCAAAGGGATCCATGACCGCCGTCGCCGTGTCCGGCATCAGGATCATGTCGGACTCGTTGATCGCCTTCCAGCCCGCGATCGACGACCCGTCGAACATGACGCCGTCGGTCAGCATGTCCTCGTCCACCGTCGAGACGTGCTGGCTGACGTGATGCACCTTCCCGCGGAAATCGGTGAAGCGGAAATCAACGTATTTGACGTCGTTCTCTTTGATCAGATCGAGAACTTTGGTGACGCCGTCGGCCATGATGTTTTCTTCCTGTGTTTGGACTGTGCGCAAGTGTTCTTGACGAGAGACGTTCTTGGGCGGCTCGCGTTCGGTAGAGCTGGGGCCGACCTCAGATGGCGTCGGCGCCCTTTTCACCGGTGCGGATACGGATCACTTCCTCGACCGGGGTGACGAAGATCTTGCCGTCGCCGATCCGGCCGGTCTGGGCGGCCTGCTGGATCGCCTCGATCGCACGTTCGACCAAGCTGTCCTCCATGACCACTTCGACCTTCACCTTGGGCAGGAAATCGACCACGTATTCAGCGCCGCGATAAAGTTCGGTATGGCCCTTCTGGCGGCCGAACCCCTTCGCCTCGGTGACCGTGATGCCCTTGATCCCGACTTCATGAAGGGCTTCCTTCACTTCGTCGAGCTTGAACGGCTTGATGATCGCTTCGACTTTCTTCATGGGTTCGGAACCGTTCCTGGATCGTTTGCGCGCCACCGCCGGGTGCGGAACGCTCTCGCGACAATGGTAAGCAAGTGGCATGCCAGACGTCGACTCCGCATTGTCGACGCTGGCTGCCAGGGCGTCAGGTTAAAATTTAGGCAACGTGATGCTTCTTTAGGCGTCGATCAGTTCGGGCAGGGCTTTGGCCATCCGGTCCATCGCCCGTTCAATGTTTTCGACGCTGTTGGCATAGGACAGGCGCAGGAAGCCTTCGCCCATGGCGCCGAAGCTGGTGCCGGCGATGGTGGCGATGCCGCAATCATCCAGCAGCTTGGTCTGCAGCACCTTGGCCGACAGGCCGGTGCCGCTGATGTTCGGGAAGGCATAGAAGGGGCCGCCCGGCTCGATGCAGCGGATGCCCGGCAGCTTGTTCAGCGCCGCGACTACGACGCGGCGGCGCTCGGCGAAGGCGTCGCACATGGTGTCGACCGCGTCCTGCGGCCCCTGCAGCGCGGCCAGGCCGGCATATTGCGCCGAGGCGTTGACGCAGGAATGCGAGTTCACCGCCAGCCGCGTCGCACCCTCGCGCAGCGCCTTGGGCCAGACGCTCCAGCCCAGCCGCCAGCCGGTCATGGCATAGGTCTTCGACCAGCCGTCCAGCAGGATGACCCGGTCGCGCAGGGCCGGGTACGACAGGAAGCAGCTGTGCTCCTGCCCGTCATAGAGGATGCGGCTGTAGATCTCGTCGCTCAGGATCGCGACATGCGGGAAGCGCTCCAGCCCGGCTGCGAGGCGGTCGAGCTCCGCCTTCGGCACCAGGCCGCCGGTCGGGTTGGCCGGGCTGTTGATGATCAGCAGGCGGGTGCGCGGGGTGATCTGCGCCAGCACCTCGTCGGCCGAGAAGGCGAAGCCGTTCTCTTCCTTCAGCCGGACCGGCACCGGCGTCGCGCCGGTGAAGCGGATCGCGGATTCGTAGATCGGGAATCCGGGGTTCGGGTACATGATCTCGGCCCCGGGCTCGCCGAACATCAGGATCGCGAACCACATCGTCACCTTGCCGCCCGGCATGATGACCACGTCGTCGGGGTCGACGGTGACGCCACGGCGCGACTCCAGATCCGCCGCCACCGCCTGGCGCAGCGCCGGGATGCCGCCGGCCGGGGTGTAGCCGTGATGGCCGTCGCGCAGCGCCTTGGCGCCGGCCTCGACGATATGCTCAGGGGTGCGGAAATCCGGCTGGCCGATGCCGAGATTGATGATGTCCTTGCCCTGCGCCGCCAGCGCCTGGGCCCGTGCCAGAACATCGAATGCCGTTTCGGTGCCGAGATTGGCCATGGCGGCCGCTTGAATCAACATCACATCTCCCGCTTCTGATCGTCCGGTGGGGTGTCGAAGGTCCGACTATGTGGCCCTGCCGGGGCCGGGTCATGCCCGGATGCGCCTTCGACAGGCGGGAATGCGCCTCGTGCTTTGTGTTGCGCTTGACGTGGGGACGGCGATGGCTCATATGAGCCGCCGCTAGCGCTGTGGCGGCCATAGCTCAGCTGGTAGAGCACTCGGTTGTGGTCCGAGATGTCACGGGTTCGAGCCCCGTTGGTCGCCCCATTCCCCCTCCCGTCC
>NZ_JBYRFX010000061.1:0-2137 GCF_057815775.1 Inquilinus sp. | reverse complement strand
CGAGCACCCGGCCGCGCGGCCAGTACATGCGGCGGTTGTCCATCGCCGCCTGCGGCTCGGTCTCGTAGTACCAGTTGTACTTGTCGTCGCCGAGATTGTAGGTCAGCGCCGCCGGCATGTGGATCTTCCAGGTCCGGTCCTCGGGGCCGGCTTCCAGCAGCAGCACGCGGACATCGGATTCGGCTGAAAGCCGGTTGGCGAGCACGCAGCCGGCCGAGCCGGCGCCGACGATCACATAGTCGAATTCTGTCGCCATCTCTTCCACTCCTGCGGCTGCGGCCGCATGCTAGCTGCGGTGCAAAAAGCAATGCGTCCGGTTTGCGTCATGCCATGCCGGAAATCGGCCAGCGGCGCCATGCCCCGCACCGCTAGACTCTCGCTAAGGCGCCTCGTCGTATGCTTCGATGGCGGACGCGGCGTTCAAAGAACGAAAATGTCGTACAGGCAGGCAGAACAGGAGAGTCGCATGATCTCGGGACGTAAGATCGGTTTGGCGCTGGGCGTATCCTTGGCCCTGGTCGCCGGTGCCGCGCAGGCGGCCGATCCGGCGAGCTGCAAGAAGGTCCGTTTCTCCGATGTCGGCTGGACCGACATCACCTCGACGACCGCGATCACTTCGGCCGTGCTCAAGGGCCTCGGCTACGAGCCCTCGGCCGACCTGCTGTCGATCCCGGTCACCTACATCTCGATGAAGAACAAGAACATCGACGTCTTCCTCGGCAACTGGATGCCGTCGATGACGGCCGATGCGAAGCCCTATTTCGACGACAAATCGGTCGAGAGCGTGCGAGCCAATCTCGAAGGCGCCAAATACACCCTCGCCGTGCCGGACTATGCCTACGACGCCGGGGTCAAGGACTTCGCGGACCTGGCCAAGAACGCCGACAAGTTCGGCGACAAGCTCTATGGCATCGAGCCGGGCAATGACGGCAACCGGCTGATCCAGAGCATCATCGACAAGGGTGCCTTCGGCCTCAAGAGCTGGCAGCTGGTCGAGTCGAGCGAGCAGGGCATGCTCTCGCAGGTCGACCGTGCCGTCCGCCGCAAGGAATGGATCGTGTTCCTGGCCTGGGCGCCGCACCCGATGAACAAGAACTACCCGCTGAAGTACCTCACCGGCGGCGATGACTATTTCGGCCCGAACTTCGGCGGCGCCACGGTCTACACCAACGTCCGGGCCGGCTATCGCACGGATTGCCCGAATGTCGGCAAGCTGCTCGACAACCTGTCCTTCACCCTCGACATGGAAGCGACGGTGATGCAGGCGATCACCGGCGACGGCAAGGAAGGCGGGCTGGCGGCCACCGAATACCTCAAGGCCAACCCGGACGTGCTGACGCCCTGGCTCGCCGGCGTCACCACCTTCGACGGCAAGGATGGCCTTGCCGCGGTGAAGGCGTCACTCGGTCTCTAATAAGCCGGTCCGACAGGCGCGCCGCCGGAGATCACGGCGGCGCGTCGTCCAAAAGGTCAGGAAATAAGGACGCCGCATGGACGCACTGAATGCGTTTCTGTCCCAGAAGATTCCACTGGGGCAATGGATCAAGCATCTCACGGATTTCCTGACCGATAATTTCGCCAGCGTCTTCGACGCCATCTCGATCGGCCTCGCCACCGCCATCCAATGGCTGATCGACGTGCTGCTGGCGCCGCCGCCGCTGCTGTTCATCGCCATCGTCGCCGTGCTGGCCTATTGGCTGCACCGCCGCTGGCAGCTGGTCGTGCTGGTCGTGGTCGGCTTCCTGCTGATCTTCAATCTCGGCTACTGGACCGAGACGATGCAGACCCTGGCGCTGGTGCTCAGCGCCACGATCCTGTCGCTGGTGATCGGCATCCCGATCGGCATCCTGTCGGCGCACCGGCCGATGATCTACGCCGTGATCCGGCCGATCCTCGACCTGATGCAGACGATCCCGACGTTCGTCTACCTGATTCCGACGCTGGTCCTCTTCGGCCTCGGCATGGTGCCCGGCCTGATCTCGACGGTGATCTTCGCCATCGCCGCGCCGGTCCGCCTGACGCACCTCGGCGTCTCGTCGGTGCCGAAGCAATTGATCGAAGCCGGCGAGGCGTTCGGCTCGACCCGCCGGCAGCTGCTCTGGAAGGTCGAGATTCCGTACGCGTTGCCGACCATCAT
>NZ_JBYRFX010000060.1:0-10608 GCF_057815775.1 Inquilinus sp. | reverse complement strand
CATCCAGATCCACACCGGCCCGGTGCACACGCTGAAGGATGCCGGGCCCTGGCTGAACGTGCTGGACCCCGGCTTCAACCTGCATCTGCGCGAGGACCGCATCGCCAGCAGCTGGATCGTGCGCAAGCCGACCAAGGACGGCACCGTGACCTCGCTCGAGCTGTTCGATGTCGACGGCACGCTGATGGCGATGCGGTCCTCGCGCAGATGCAGGTTGAAGCCGGGGTCCAGCACGTTCAGCCAGGGCCCGGCATCCTTCAGCGTGTGCACCGGGCCGGTGTGGATCTGGATGCAGCCGGGATTGCCGACGAACACCATGATCGAGGCCTCGGTCGCCGCCGCCCGGGTCAGCACCCGGCGCAACGCATCCAGCGGCACCGGCTCGGCGCGGGCCGATCCGGCGAGGCGCATGGCCTGGAGGCGGTCGAGCTTGTGCGATTTCAGCAGGCCGAAGAACTGGTGGGTGTCCTCCATCCCGTCCCAGCCGGCACGGAAGCCGTCGGTGTCGATCTCGGCATCGTCCAGGAGGACGGGGCTGGTCACGGCCTCCGTCACCAGCGCCGGCGCCTGGTCGGCGTGGCGGAAGCGGTCGACCAGGGCGGTGAAGGCGGCCCGGTCGCTTGCCTCGACCAGGAAGATCTTGTGGATGGCGGTGCCGGCCGCATCGAAGAACTGCAGGCTCGGTCGGGGATGGCTGGCATCGCCGACGGCAAAGCCGTGTTTCCAGCGCGTGTAGAACAGCCGCAGGTCGATATCGGGGCCGAGCGCCAGCCCGACATGGCTGCCGGCCGAGACGTTCTCGTAGATTCCGGTCTTCTCGTGGACGACGCTTTCGTTGCGGGTCAGCGCCATCACCGGCCCGAGATCGTGGGCCGCCTGGAGGATCGCGCTCCATTCGCCGCCGATCCGCACGGTGCCGTCGCCGATACCGGAGGCGACGAGTTCGCCTTCGCTGACGCCCAGCTCCGCCGCGGCATCGCGTGTCCGCAGTTGCGGGCGTTCGGCGCGCAACGCGGCCCAGCGCACGGCGAGCGCGGCCTCCGGCGCGGCGGAGACGTCACGGTCGAGGCTCTGCATCATGCTCTCCGATCACCGGTAAGGAGCGGCGCCGGCGACCGGCGGGGGACGACAAGACATGCCAAATCAAGGCCAAGGGCTGTGCCGGCCAGGCTGCGATGCATGACGAGAACCTGTTGCGGAAACGGGTTCTCGCGCAGGGCCTGGCGGCGGGTTGGAACCCGACTTGCTGGGAGCGCGAAGGGAAGAGGGTGGGTTACTTGGTCAGGATCAACTTGCTGTTGCGGGTGATCCGCAGGCGATAGACGTCATCGCCGTGCTGGATCGTCAGCTCACGGCGGGTGCCGAACAGCTCGCGCGTGTCCAGGCTCGCGGCCACCGGCCTCTGAGCTGATTCGACTGCATGCAGTGTGGATTGTTCCAGCATGATCCCATCCGACGGTGAGTTGGTCGATCATTCGATGTTGAGAGTCATTCTCACATCCATCGGATAGGGTCAAGCAAATGCGTGTCATTCCTATCCGCATTGCGACAATTTGACGAAACCAGAAGCCTTCCGACCATCGCACGGCACTTGCCTCCGGCGCCGCCGCGCGCATACTCAGCGACACTGAGGCCGACAATGGTCGTGTGAATGGATCTGGACGCCGGACGATGATGGCGATGGATGAGGCCAGGCTGGCGGAACGGCCATCTGCGGACAGCCGGCGGCCGGACGATGGAGATCGGGCGGCAGAGCGCTTTCTCGACCGTCCCGAGGCCCTGCGCGGCGACACTGACCTTCTGCGCCGGCTGAACCACAGCCTGTTTACCGAGCCGGAGTATCGCTCGACCGTGCCGAGCCTGCGCAGCTTGGTCACGCTGGCGGCAGCGGCGCTGCTGGCGGTTGGGGCGGCGGCGCTGGTCGGCACCGCCTGGCATGATCTGAGCGGCGGCGGGACGACGCAGCAGGAGTCCCGCTGAGCCGCCCGCTCCGCTGGTCTCTCAGCTCTCGTATTGCAGCAGCGATTTCACCGGCGCGTCGATCTTGTCGCGGCCGTTGAGGAAGGTGAGCTCGATGAAGCAAGCCGCGCCCCGGACATCGGCGCCGACCCGGCGCAGCAGCTGGATCGCCGCCGCCATGGTGCCGCCGGTCGCCAGGAGGTCGTCGAGCACGACGACGCGCTGCCCCGGCTTGATCGCATCGGCCTGGATCTCGATCGCGTCCGACCCATATTCGAGGTCATAGAGATGGCCGATCGTCTCGCCTGGCAGCTTGCCGCGCTTGCGGCACATGACGAAGCCGCAGCCTAGTACATAGGATAGTGGCGCGGCCGCCAGGAACCCGCGAGATTCGATGCCGACCAGGATGTCCGGTTGCCATTCCCGGACCGAGGCGGCCATGGTCTCGACGGCATTACGCCACGCTTGCGGATGGGCCAAGAGGGGCGAGATGTCGTAGAACAGGATGCCTGGCTTGGGAAAATCCGGGATGCCGCGTATGTGCGACTTGAGATCCATGAGACGTCCTCGATTGCGGGCCGGAGTGAAGATGCATCGTAGTTCGCGCGGCCCGAAAGGCAATTCGCAGGTGCGGCAAGCCGGTTTTCCGGGGGCTGGGCGTTGACCGCAGCCGCCGCGACCGCCGACGCCGCCCGGATCGACAGCAGCGAGGAGCGCGGCGTCACCACCGTGCGCCTGGCCGGCGCCTGGATCACGCGGACCGCAGCCCCGCTCGACCATGATCTCACCGCCCTGGTGAAGAAGCATCCCAGCGGCCAGGTGGTGCTGGACCTGTCCGGCGTCACCCTGCTCGACACCGTCGGCGCCTGGCTGGTGCATCGCACCCAGGAGGATCTGGCCGCCGGCGGCGCGACGGTCCGGGTCGAAGGCGTGTCTGCCGACCAGAAGGGCCTGCTGGAGGCGGTGTCGCGGGTCGAACGCGACGTGCCGGTGGCCCATCCCCAACGCAACATCCTGCACGATCTGGCGCTGCGCACCGGCAAGTCGACCTATCATTTCCGCGACGAAGGCGTGGCGCTGCTGAGCTTCCTCGGCCTGCTCGTGGTCAAGACCATCGGCGCGCTGCTGCATCCACGCCGGATCCGCTTCATCGCGCTGGCCCACAACATCGAGGCCACCGGCCTCAACGCGATGCCGATCGTCGGGCTGCTCGCCTTCCTGATCGGCGTCGTGCTGGCTTATCAGGGCGCCGACCAGCTGGCCCGGTTCGGCGCCCAGATCTTCGTCGTCAACCTGCTTGGCGTCTCGGTGCTGCGCGAACTCGGCGGCCTGATCACGGCGATCATCGTCGCCGGCCGCTCCGGTTCGGCCTTCACCGCCCAGATCGGCACGATGCAGGTGAACCAGGAGGTCGATGCGATGGAGACGCTCGGCCTCGACCCGATCGACGTGCTGGTGATCCCGCGCGTCCTCGCCCTCGCCATCACCCTGCCGTTGCTGACCTTCTATGCCAACATCATGGCGATCTTCGGCGGCGGGCTGATGTCCTATTTCGTGCTCGACATCAACGCGCCGCAGTTCCTGCAGCAGTTCCAGTCGGCGATCACTCTCAACACGCTGTGGGTCGGCATGATCAAGGCGCCGGTCTTCGCCTTCACCATCGCCATGGTCGGCTGCTATGAAGGGCTGAAGGTGTCGGGCAGCGCCGAAAGCGTCGGCCGCCTGACCACGCAATCCGTCGTCGTCTCGATCTTCCTGGTGATCGTGCTCGACGCCCTGTTCTCCATCCTGTTCGCCACCCTGGGGATTTGAGCCATGCACAAGACCGCAGAGGCCCCGGAGCGTGAGGCGCCGGACGACACGATCGCGATCCGGGTGCGCGGGCTGAAGACCCAGTTCGGCGCCCAGGTGATCCATGAGGGACTGGACCTCGATGTCCGCCGCGGCGAGGTGCTGGGCGTGGTCGGCGGCTCCGGCACCGGCAAGTCGGTGCTGTTGAAGGAGATCATCGGCCTGATCCGGCCGGCCGCGGGAACGATCGAGGTGCTCGGCACCGACATGGAAGCGGCGGACGAAGCGGAACGCAGGGCGGTGCAGCGACGTTGGGGTGTCATGTTCCAGGATGGTGCGCTGTTCAGCTCGATGACCGTGGCCGAAAACATCCAGGTGCCGTTGAAGGAGTATTCCCGCCTGCCGCGCTCGATGATGGACGATCTGGCCCGGGTGAAGATCGCCATGGCGGGCCTGGCCTGCAGCGCCGCGACCAAGCATCCGTCGGAGCTGTCGGGCGGCATGCGCAAGCGGGCGGCCCTGGCCCGGGCGCTGGCGCTCGATCCCGAGATCCTGTTCCTGGACGAACCGACCGCCGGCCTCGACCCGATCGGCGCCTCCGCCTTCGACCAGCTCATCGCCGAGCTGCAGCGCAGCCTGAAACTGACGGTGTTCATGGTCACCCACGATCTCGACAGCCTGGTCACCATCTGCGACCGCATCGCGGTGCTGATCGACAAGAAGATCGTGGTCGATACCTACGAGAACCTGCTCAAGGTCGACCACCCCTGGATCCAGGAATACTTCCACGGGCCGCGCGGCCGTGCGGCCGAGGTGGCGCATGCCGAGCATGTGGCCGCCGAAACGCCGGCGACCGCGGCGGAGCGCTGAGATGGAGACCCGTGCCAGCTACGTGGCCGTCGGCAGCTTCGTCCTGATCCTGATGGTCGGCTTGGTGGTCTTCGCCGTCTGGCTCGGCGGGTCGGGCCTGCGCGAGAACGCCGACCACTACCTGATCTACTTCTCCGGCAACGTCACCGGTTTGCAGGAGGGCAGCCAAGTCCGCTATCGCGGCATCCCGGTCGGCACCGTGCAGGATGTCCGGATCGACCCGGCGAATGTCGAGCGCGTGCTGGTCCGCATCGCGGTGCGGCCGAACACGCCTGTCGTGAAGGGTACCGTGGCCTCGCTGGAGATCCAGGGCCTGACCGGCGGCGCCTTCATCCTGCTGAGCGGCGGCGCCCAGGGCGCGCCGAAGCTGGAGCGGGCGGAGGGCCAGGAGTTCCCGGCGATTCCGTCCAAGACCTCCGGCCTGCAGGCGATTGTCGACACCGTGCCGCAGCTGCTCGACCGGCTGTCCGACATCTCCCGCGAGCTACAGAAGATCTTCTCCGAGGACAACCAGCGGAACATCACCGAGACGCTGGCGAATGTGAACCGGCTGTCCGCGGCGCTGGCGGAGCGTTCGACCCAGCTGGCCACCACTATCGACCGGATCGACACGCTCTCCCAGAACATGGACGGGCTGGTGACCGAGGCGCGGGGCGATCTCAAGCAGCTCTCCGGCCGCGCCGACGGCTTCCTGGCCAGCACCGACACCCAGGTCACCGCTGCGGTCTCGGATGCGCGCGACATGATCGCGTCGCTGAAGCAGAGTGCCGGCGAGGTGTCGCGGTTGCTGAAGCAGTCCGGCCCGGGCGTCGAGAGCTTCTCCACCGACGGGCTGTATGAGATCACCATGCTGATCACGCAGCTGCGGCAGCTGACCGACAATCTCAACCGGACGCTGTCGCGGCTCGACCGCAGCCCGGCCCAGTTCCTGTTCGGCGGGTCCTCCAGCGGTGTCCCGCCCCAGGGGTCCTCGAGGTGAAGATGACGATGTCCCCCTTGTCCCGGCGCCTGTTCCTGCGGCAGGCGACCGTGTCGTCCGCGGCCCTGGGCCTGGTCGGCTGCGGCGGCATCAGCGCGCTGGCCCCGGCGGCACCGTCGGTCTACGAGCTGACGCCGAAAAGCACCTTCGATGCCAACCTGCCGAAGGTCACCTGGCAGCTGCTGGTCGACATGCCCTCGGCCAATGCCGGGGTCGACACCGACCGGATCGCGATCAGCGAGAACCAGACCGCGCTGGACTATTTCGCCAAGGTCGCCTGGGTCGACCGGGCCCCGGCCATGGTCGTCGGCCTGCTGGTCGAGAGCTTCGAGAACACTGGCAAGATCGTCTCGGTCGGGCGGCAGATCTCGGGGCTGCGGGCCAATTACGTGCTGCAGCCGGAGATCCGGGAGTTCCGGGCCGAGCGCTGGCCGGGCGAACCCTACCGGGTGCGGGTGCGGATCGGCGCCAAGCTGGTCCGCTTCCCCCAGCGCACGATCATCGGCGGCAACAGCTTCGAGCGGGTGATGACGGTCTCGGGGCCGGATTTCGGCGCCGTGATCCAGGCGTGGGACGACGCCCTGGGCGGGGTGCTGAAGCAGATCGTGGAATGGACTCTGCGCACCGGCGAGCAGGACGACCGCACCTCGGGCCGGCCGCGGCGATAAGCGGCAGCGGCCCGAAACAGAAAGCCCTAAGTCCGAAAATCAGTCTAGGCCGCGGAAGGCGGCCCCGACGGCTCATGGCGTGACAGGGGCGGGCGCCGATCGCGCCGCGGCGCCGTCAGCGGGTGACGGTCTGCCAGAAGAAGAACGCGACGACGGCGGCGATGATGACCCACTCGAAACCCATGATCCGATCCATCTGCATGCGTGACGGCCCTTCATAGCACGTGCCGGCCCGATCGCAAGCCGGTCGCCCGTGCCGGGCGGTGGCTGCGATGTTCGGAAATGAAAATATTGGCGCCGTTCCGGCATCCCCATTAGCATTCTCTGTCGTCTTGCGAAGAAAGAAGAGCGGCCATGAACGCCACGGCGCGGCAGAATCTGATCGTCGAACTGGTGCATCAGGAAGGCTACGTCACGGTCGAAGCCCTGGCCGACCGGTTCCAGGTGACGCCGCAGACCATCCGTCGCGACATCGCGCTGTTGCAGGACCGCACCCTGCTGCGGCGCTTCCATGGCGGCGTCACCGTGCCGGGCAGCGTCGAGAACTTCGCCTATTCCACGCGCCAGGTGCTGTGCCTGGAGGAGAAGCGCCGCATCGCCAGGCTGGCCGCGCGGCATGTGCCGGACAACGCGTCCCTGTTCCTCAACATCGGCACGACGACGGAGGAGGTGGCGCGGGCGCTGCTGGGCCATCGCGGGCTGCGCGTCATCACCAACAACATCAATGTCGCGAACATCCTGTATTCGAATGCGAGCTTCGAGGTGATCGTCGCCGGCGGCGTGATCCGCGCCCGTGATGGCGGCATCGTCGGTGAGGCGACGGTCGATTTCGTGCGCCAGTTCAAGGTCGATATCGGCATCATCGGCATCAGCGGCATCGACGGGGATGGCACGCTGCTCGACTACGACTACCGAGAGGTGCGGGTGGCGCGCGCGATCATCGACAATTCGCGGCAGGTGTTCCTGGCGGCCGACCACACCAAATTTGGCCGCAACGCCATGGTCCGGCTGGCCTCGATCGGCGAGATCGGCGACCTGTTCACCGACCGCGACCCACCGTCGCCCTTCGGCGAGGCGATCGCCGCCACCAGCTGCCGCATCCACGTCGCGGATTAGCCGCCGATCAGCCCGTCCTGCTGCAACCGGCCGACCAGCTCCTTGGCGGCATCGCCGGCGAGATCGTCGAAATCGGTGCTGGAGCTGCCGCGGGACCCGGCATCGGCCTTCCAGATGGTAGCGCCGCTGCGCAGATCCTGCAGCGACGCCGAGTAGCGGGCCAGCGGCTCCTCGACCCAGCCGCCGCTGCTGATCGGGCCGCCATAGGCCCCGGGATAGTAGCCATAGCCGCCGTAGGGGCCGTAGAAGCCGCCGTAGGGATAGAAGGCGTCCGGACCATAGGCGGGCGGGATGTAGCGGGTGGCGACGGCCCGGCGGTCGACGGTGATGCGCAGCACCGCCTGCACCCCTGATGTCCGCAGGGCGGCAGTCTGCGCCGCGGGCCCGCCGGCCCGGGTCGGCGGCACCAGGTCGATCATCCGCACGGCGCGGACGCCCTGGGCGGACAGGGCGGCGACCGCCGCGCTCTCCAGCGCCTGCTGTTCGCCCAGCCGCGCCGTATCGGCGGCGACGGCCACGGCGGTCAGCTTCGGTCCGCCGCGATAGGCGGGGTCGACATAGCTGGCGACTTGGGTCTGCGCGCAGGCAGCAAGCAGCAGGATCGCCAGGACCAGGGCCACGATGCGCATGGCATCTCCTGAGAATCATTCTCTTCCATGGAAGGAAATGGCTCGGCTCCGGTCCGCTGCAAGGTGAATGCGCGCGGCTGCGTCATCCTGTTCGGTGCTGCGTGGTGACATCGGTGGCGGAGCGGAACCAAACGGCCAAATCCTGCTGCTCATTCCCTCCCATGAAACGGCGGCTGGGCTTCCGCGGGCGTCTTGTGTATGCAGGTCATATTACGGAGGCCGTCCGGGGGGATCCATGGCCGTTGCCAGGAAGATTGTTGCTGCCGTTGTTGTTGCCGCCGCCATTTCAGGCGGAGCCGTTGCGGTCAACCCGGGGTCGGCGGTCGCCAGCCCTTGGGCAGAGCCCGGCGACTCGACGCTGCGGAACGATATTCATATCCTTGAGAACTTCGGTCTCATCGACGGCGTTCTGAATGTCTGGCCACTGCCCTGGGCCCAGATTACCTATCGCCTGGGGTCTGCCGACCGGGAGTCGTTGCCGGCTTATGCAAGGGCGGCGCTCGACCGGGTCCGGACCCGGGCCGCCTCCGAGACCAGGCAGAACACTCTACATGGCACGCTGCAAGCCGACCTGACCAACCAGCCCGCCCTGGTGAGGGGCTTCGACTCCACCCCGCGCCAGCGGGGAGAAATCACGGCATCGGCCGAGTACATGGGCGATTCGACGGCGCTGCGGCTGTCGCTCGGTGCTTATTCCCGCCTCGTCAAGGGCGACAGTCCCTGGTTCTATGCCGGCCAGGATTCCTTCCAGGCGTCGCTCGACGGCACCTATCTCGCCCAGCGGGTCGACAACTGGATCCTCTATGCCGGCTGGCTCGACGAATGGTGGGGCCCCGGTGAGACCACCAGCCTGATTCTGTCGACCAATGCACGGCCGTTCCCCAAGGTCGGCTTCATGCGCTCCAACCCGCATGCCTTCGAAACGCCCTGGCTCAGCTGGCTCGGCCCGTGGCAGATCACCGGCTTCCTCGGGGTCCTGCCCGATGACCGCCAGGTCTCGAACACGCTGATGTTCGCGCTGCACGCTTCGATCAACCCGATTCCGGGACTCGAACTCGGGGCGTCGCGCGTCATGATGTTCTGCGGCAGCGGCCGGCCTTGCGGTCCCAGCACGTTCTTCAATGGCTTTTTCGGCAACACCAACGTCTCGCAGGCGGATCAGGCCCAGGATCCGGCCAACCAGATCGCCGGCTTCGATGCGCGCTACAGCAAGCAGCTGTTCGGCCAGCCTTTCGAAGTCTATGGCGAACTGATCGGTGAAGACGCGGCCTATTCCTCGATCGGCATTCCCCTGCCGTCGCGGAACGGGGCGGTGATCGGCGGGTCGCTTTGGAATGGCTGGGGTGACGATGGCGCCTCCTGGAAATTCAACGTCGAGTATTCGAATTCGACGGCGAACTTCCTGAACAAGGCGATCTACAGCTATTTCTACGAGAGCGGCGCCTATCCCGATGGCTACCGGTTCTATGACCGGGCGATCGGCGACAGCCTCGACGGCGATGCGGAACTGATCGGCCTCACCGGAACCTTTATCGACAGCGACAGCTGGACCTACAAGGTCGCCTATTACCACGCCAGCCTGAACCCGAAGAACAACCCGCACAATACGGTCAGCGAGGACGCGGAGACGATCAACATCCTCGATATCGGCACCTCCGTGCCGTTGCGGCACAACACGGTCGGCATCAATCTGCGGCTGCAGGATGATTCCCCGAACAGCCCGGGCAAGAGCAAGCCGATGGCGGCACTGGGCGTGTCGACGACGATCCGCTTCTGATCGCCGTCGACCCTGACGCAGGATGGCCCTGCGTCAGGAGGCTCGGCGTCAGGGCGTGTCGAACCGGATGACGTCATCCTCGCCGAGATAGGGGCCGGCGCGGACTTCGATCAGTTCCAGGTCGATCTTGCCGGGGTTCTCCAGTCGGTGATCGATGCCGATCGGCAGGTAGGCGGCCTCGTTCTCGCGCAGGATCCGCGACTGGCCTTCCATGGTCACCCGGGCGGTGCCGGATAAAACCACCCAGTGCTCGGACCGGTGATAGTGCCGCTGCAGCGCGATCTCCTGCCCGGGATGCAGGATGACGCGCTTGACCTGGAAGCGGTCGCCGGCATGCAGCGACTTGACGGTGCCCCAGGGCCGGTAGACCTCGCGGTGGATGACGGCCTCGGGCCGCTTGGCCGCCTTCAGCCGGTCGGTGATGGCCTTGACGTCCTGGACCTTGTCCTTGGCGGCGACCAGCACGGCATCGTCGGTGGCGATGACGATGATATCTTCCAGGCCGATCACGGCGGTCAGGATGCCGTCGCTGCGCACCAGGCAGTTGTGCGAATCCAGCGCCAGCGCGTCACCCTGGGTGATGTTGCCGTCGGCGTCGCGGTCGCCGATCTCCCACAGCGAGGACCAGGAGCCGACATCGGTCCAGCCGATCGATGCCGGCACGATGCCGGCGCGGTCGGTCTTTTCCATCACCGCATGGTCGATCGAGATCGACGGCGCCTGGATGAAGGCGGCGGCGTCGAGGCGCAGGAAGGTCAGGTCGCGGGCAGCGGCGGCCAGCGCGGCATCGGCGGCGGCCAGCACCGCCGGGGCGTGGCG
>NZ_JBYRFX010000059.1:0-9001 GCF_057815775.1 Inquilinus sp. | reverse complement strand
GCCCCGTCCTCGGGCAGACAGGGCGGAACGGGTCGGGGCAAACGCATGGCGGCGCTCGGGATCAACAAGGCGGAGGCCGGCCACGGCCCGGGGATCCTGCTGTTCTACCTCGGCATGTCGCTGTTCACCTTCAACGACGCGCTGTGCAAGTGGCTGGTGGCCGAATACACCGTCGGCCAGATCCTGCTGATCCGCAGCATCGCCGCGCTGCTGCTGATGTCGCCCTGGGTGATCCGCGGCTTCCGCGGCCTGCTGTCGGCCGACCAGCCCTGGCTGAACCTGCTGCGCGTCGTCCTGATGGTGGCCGAGGTCGCCGCCTTCTACCTGGCGGTGCGCGGGCTGCCGCTGGCCGACGTCATGACCTTCTACATGGCGGCGCAGCTGATGGTGACCGCGCTGTCGGTGCCGCTGCTGGGTGAAAAGGTCGGGCCGCGGCGCTGGGCGGCGGTGCTGGTCGGCTTCGTCGGCGTGCTGATCGTGCTGCGGCCGACCGGGGCGGCGCTGTCGTCCTCGGCCCTGATCGCACTGCTGGGCGCCACCCTGTTCAGCCTGATCCTGATCGTCACCAGGCGGGTGCGCCACACCGGCGGGCTCGGTCTCATCACCTACCAGGTGGTGGGCACCGGCCTGGCCGGCGCCGCCACCGTGCCCTTCGCCTGGGTGACGCCGACCGGCTTCGACCTGGCGCTGATGCTCGGCCTCGGCGTGGTGGCGATGGGCGCGCATCTGTGCCTGAACAAGGCGCTGTCGCTGGCCCCGGCCGCCGTGGTCGCGCCCTACCAGTACTCGACCATCGTGATCGCCGCGGTGCTGGGCTGGCTGGTGTGGGGCGACGTGCCAACCTCGCAGATCATCATCGGCAATTTGGTGATCATCGCCTCCGGCCTGTTCGTTTATTACCGCGAACGACAGCTGAAGGGCGTCTGAGGCGGCGGCCTTCGGAACGGCGCCTTACAAATTCCCGGGGTTGCCCGGCTTCAGCTCGCCGACCGCGACCAGCGATCCGTCGTCGCCGGTCAGCTGGACCTTGTTGCCGTCGATCTGCACCCGGTCGCATTCCTTGGTCTCGCCCAGGTCGAAGCACATGTGGTCGTTCTCGATCGACCACTGCCCGGTATAGGGACCATCATCGCCCAGCCCGTGGATGGTGCCGTCGGCGGCGTAGAACTCGGTGTATTCGACGTCGCCCGCCGTGCCTTCGATGGTGTTGCCGACGATCTGCGCCTGGATCTGGGCCGCCGCCAGCGGGCCGGCGGCAAGGGCGGCGGTGGGCAGCAGCAACGAGACGGCTAACACCAGGCAACGACGGATCATCAGGGGCCTCCGCGGAACAGGGCGCGATCATAGCTGCGGGATGCCGGTTCGTCTGCCCCGGTTGCGTCATGGTTTCGACGTGATCTTGCGTATAAGTTGGGCCAACGTCCTGATATTTCCGGGACGGCCGGCACGGGGGAAATTCATGGTCTCGAAGCTGCGTCTCGCATCTGCTGCCGCCGTGGTGGCGCTGCTGGCCACCCTGCTGGCCGGTGCCCCTGCCGCACAGGCGTATGAAGCGCCTGCCCTGGCCGCCGGCGCCACCGACTACACCAAGCGGTTGGAGAAGCAGACCAGCGCGATCACGCCGGACCAGCGGGTGCCACTGAAGACGCTGCGTGGCCGGGCCGCAGATGCGGTGCAGGGCGAACGCTGGGCCGACGCGGTCGAGGCCTACCAGCTGATTCTCGGCCAGCGCTCCGACGATGCCGGCGCCTGGTACGGGCTGGCCCAGGCGTTGCAGCAGACCGACGCCTATTCGCAGGACACGCTCGACGCCGCCTTCGCGGCCTACCACGCCGCCAGCACCGACAAGCTGCGCGGCGCCGCCCTGATCCTGCTGGCCCAGGGGCTGGAGAAGCAGGACAAGGGCCGCGAGGCGATCACGGTCGCGGCCGAGGGCGCGCAGCTGGCGCCGAGCGACGACAACACCGAATATGTCGGCAATCTGCGAGCGCAATACGGCTTCCGCGTCACCCAGACCTACGCCCAGAACGACCGCGACGCGCCGCAGCTCTGCGCCGATTTCTCCGACCCGATCCTGGATGGCCGCGCCGTCCACTACGCCGACTACGTCAAGATCGAGCCGGCGGTGCCGATCGAGGTGATTCCGTCGGACAAGCAGCTCTGCCTCGAAGGCGTGGCCTTCGGCCAGACCTACACCGTCACCCTGCGCGCCGGCATCAAGTCGGTCGATGGCGACACGCTGGACGCCGATGACAGCTTCGATCTGACGGTCGAGGACCGGCCGGCCAGCGTGGTGTTCCGCGGCAACGCTTATGTCCTGCCCAAGGGCGGCGAGGGCACGGTGCCGGTGACCACGGTCAACATCTCGGCCGTCAAGCTGCGGCTGCTGCGCATCAACGACCGCAACCTGATCGACCAGGTGGCCCAGGGCCGCATCGGCCAGATGCTGGAAAGCTACGATGTCGACGCCCTGGCCCAGGATGCCGGCGAACAGGTCTGGACCGGCTCGATGCCGATCGACAGCGAGACCAACAAGGCGATCGTGACCGGCGTGCCGATGGACAAGGTGCTGGCGGACCCCAAGCCCGGCGTCTACCTGCTCGCCGCCACCGATGCCAAGGCCGCGGACAGCTCGGATGACGGGGACAGCAGCCCCGGCACGCCAGGCACGCAGTGGATCGTGGTCACCGATCTCGGGCTCGCCACCTTCTCCGGCCAGCAGGGGCTGACCGTGGCGGCGCGCTCGCTGTCCTCGGCCAAGGCCGATGCCGGGGTGAAGCTGACCCTGATCGCCCGCAACAATGCGGTGCTGGCCGAGGCCGACACCGATGCCTCCGGCCTGGCCGTGTTCCCCGCCGGGGTGATGGCCGGGCAGGGCGGCAACCGTCCCGCCGCGGTCTACGCCTATGGCGCCGGCGACTTCACCTTCCTGGAGCTGACCGGCCCGGCCTTCGACCTGTCCGACCGCGGCGTCAGCGGCCGGCCGGAGCCGGGGCCGCTGGACGCCTTCCTGTACCCGGAGCGCGGCGTCTACCGCCCGGGCGAGACGGTGCAGCTGACCACGCTGCTGCGCAACGAGCGCGCGGCGGCGATCGACGGCGTGCCGCTGACGATCAAGGTCAACCGCCCCGACGGGGTCGAGGCCCAGGTGCAGCAGGTCTCCGACCAGGGCGGCGGTTCCTACAGCCTCGCCGTGCCGCTGGCCGACAGCGCCTACACCGGCACCTGGACGGCGGAGGCCTATGTCGACCCGAAGGGCCAGGCGATCGGCACCACCAGCTTCCAGGTTGAGGATTTCGTGCCGGCGCGGATCCGCGTCGACCTCAAGACCGACGCCAAGGATCTGCGGGTCGGCACCCCGGCTGCGATCAACATCGACGCCCAGTTCCTGTACGGCGCCGCGGCCGCCGACCTGGCGACCGAGGCCAGCCTGACGCTGCGCCAGGCCGCCAAGCCGTTCCCGGATTTCGCCGAATACCAGTTCGGCCTGGTGCAGGACACCTACGCCCCGCGCACCCGGCCGATCAGCACCCCGGCGACCGACGCGACGGGGCAGAGCCGGATCGACGTCGCGCTCGACGCCCTGCCGGATACCACCGTGCCGCTCGAGGCCGAGCTGCGCGCCGCGGTGTTCGATTCCAGCGGCCGCACCGCCAATGAGGACATGACCCTGCCGATCCGCCAGGACCATGCCTGGGTCGGGGTGAAGCCGCTATTCTCCGGCGCGCTGGCGGAAGGCGCCGATGCGCAGTTCGAGCTGATCGGCCTCGACCCCGACGGCAAGCCCGCGGCGATCAAGGGCCTGCGCTGGGACTTGGTCGAGGAGATCTACGACTACCAGTGGTATTCGACCGACGGCCATTGGGACTACAAGGTCGTGATCCGCGACCGCTAGTTCGCCGACGGCACCGCCGATGTCGCCCCCGGCACGCCGGCCAAGGTTGGCCAGCAGGTCGGTTGGGGCAATTTCCGGCTCGACGTCTACGACCCGAAGGGCGGCGGTGCCTCCTCGGTCCGCTTCGCCGCCGGCTGGTGGGTGTCTGATAACCCGAACCCGACGCCGGACAAACTGACCGTCGCGCTCGACAAGACCAGCTACAAGGCCGGCGACACCGCGAAGATCCGGATCGAACCGTCCTTCGCCGGCGACGTGCTGCTGTTCATCGCCAATGACCGGGTGCTGGAGACGCGGGATGTGACCGTCCCGGCCGAAGGCGCCACGGTCGAGATCCCGGTCTCCGCCGATTGGGGCGCCGGCGCCTATGTGCTGGCCACGGCGTTCCGCCCGGCCGCCGATGGCGGCGACCGACGCCATGGGCCCGGCCGCGCCGTCGGCGTCGCCTGGTTCGGCATCGACGTGGCCGAGCGGGTGCTGGCGGTGAAGATCGACGCCCCGGCCGAGATCAAGCCGAACCAGACGCTCGACCTGCCGCTGACCGTCAGCGGCGTGCCGCAGGGCCAGAACGCCTGGGTCACCGTGGCCGCGGTGGATGAAGGCATCCTGCTGCTGACCGACTTCGCCTCGCCCGACCCGACCGACCATTACTTCGGCCGCCGGGCCCTGGGCGTCGACATGCGCGACGCCTATGGAAGGCTGATCGTCAGCCAGGGCCAGCGTGGCCAGCTCCGCAGCGGCGGTGATGCCGACGCGCAGCAGATGGCCGGCCTGCCGAAGCGGTCGTCCCGCACCGTCGCCCTCTACAGCGGCATCCTGCCGGTCGGGGCCGACGGCCATGTCTCGGTGCCGCTGGTGCTGCCCGATTTCGACGGCGAGCTGCGGCTGATGGCTGTGGCCTGGACGCCGACCTCGCTCGGCGCCGCCTCGACCGCGATGAAGGTGCGCGACCCCGTGATCGCCGAGATCGGCGTGCCGCGCTTCCTGGCGCCGGGCGACAAGGCGGATCTGTCCTTCTCGCTGCGCAACCTGTCGGGCCCGGCCGGCGACTACGGCGTCCGCGTCTCGGTCGACGGCCCGCTGGCGATCGCCGGCCCGGCCAAGTTCGTCGAAACCGTGGCGACGGGGGCCGAAGTCCGGCGCGCGATTCCGGTGACCGCCAGCGCCACCGGCACGGCCAAGATCCGGATCAGCGTCACCGGCCCCGGCGGCTTCCAGCGCGATCGCGACTGGGACCTGTCGGTGCGTCCGGCCCAGGCGCTGACCACCCAGCGCGTCGCCACCGTGGTCAAGCCCGGCCAGACCGTGACGCTGAACGCCGACCTGGTGAAGGGCTTCCTGCCCGACACCGTGCAGGTCTTCGCCAGCTTCTCCACCCGCCCGACCTTCGACATCCCGGGCCTGCTGAAGTCGCTCGACGACTATCCCTATGGCTGCGTCGAACAGACCACCAGCCGGGCGCTGCCGCTCCTGTATCTCTCCAAGGTGGCGCAGCAGATCGACAGCAGCTTCCGGCCGGACGACGTCCACCGCCGGGTGCAAAGCGCGATCGACCGGATCATGACGGCGCAACAGCCGGGCGGCGCCTTCGGCCTGTGGACCGCGTTCAGCGACGCCGATCCCTGGCTGTCGGCCTATGCGATGGATTTCCTGACCCGGGCGCGGGCGGAGGGCAGCTACCGCATCCCGGAACGCTCGTACCAGCGCGGCATCAAGTACCTGTCGAACTATCTCGACTGGTATGAGGCGCGCACCAGTTGCACCCCGGCCAGCGCCTATGCCCTCTATGTCGTCGCCCGGGCCGGCGGCGGCGATGTCGGCACCATGCGCTACTACGTCGACAACTGCCTGACGAAGTACCAGACCCCGGTGTCCCAGGCGCAGATCGCCGCGGCCGCCGCCCAGTTCGGCGATACGGCGCGCACCACCAAGGCGTTCACGGCGGCGATCGCGACCGAGCGGCCGGACAATTTCGGCGGCGATTACGGCTCGCCGCTGCGCGACCACGCGGCTGCCGCGGCCCTGCTGCACGAGGCCAAGCAGTCGCAGGACGAGGTGCTGAGCCAGGCCGACATCGCCGGCCAGGCCTTCGCCAAGGAGAAGTACTGGAGCACGCAGGACATGGCCTGGCTGCTGATCGCGGCCGACGCCGCGCTCGACGGGGCCAAGCCGCTGTCGCTCGATGTCGGCGGCCAGGCGGTGGCCAATCCGGGCGCGGTCTACCGCACCACCCCGGATGCGGCGGCGCTGGCGGCGGGCATCGCCGTGAAGAACACCGGCGACGGGCCGATGCGCCAGGTGCTGTCGGTGCGCGGCGTGCCGGCGGCGCCGCTGGCGGCGGGCGGCGACGGCTTCCAGATCGAGCGCATCTATCTCGACCGCGACGGCCATCCGTTCGACCCGGCCAAGACGGCGGTGAAGCAGGGCGACCTGGTCACCGTGCTGCTGCGCGGCAAGGCGACGGATGACCTCGACCACCAGGCCCTGATCGTCGACCTGCTGCCGGCGGGGCTGGAGATCGAGAACCCGTCGATCGGCAAGGGCGCGCAGTTGGGCGACATCGCCGACACGCTGTCGGACACCCAGCATGTCGAGATGCGCGACGACCGCTATGTCGCGGCGATCGACCTGACCGGCGACACCAGGAACTTCACCGTCGCCTATCTCGCCCGTGCGGTGACGCCGGGGCATTTCGCCCTGCCGGCGCCGTATGTCGAGGACATGTACCGGCCGCAATACAACGCCCGCGGCAGCTTCGGCGCCATGAGCGTCGAAGCCCGGAAGTAAGATCTGGCCGCCCCTCTTCTCCCTCGCCGAGGGGGAGGAGGGGCGCGGCTCAACAACCGGTCAGTAGTCCCAGAACACCGGCACCCAGCGGAAGGCGTCGCCGGCGACGGCCACGCGGCCGACGGACGGGAAGGGCAGGTGGGTGGCCACCAGCAGCTCGCCGGTCACCGCCAGGTCCCGCAGCAGGCGAAGCCGGACGCGGGCCGATTCCTCGGGGTCGTGTTCGAAGCCGTTGAACCAGTCCGGGTGTTCGAACCCGACCGCGAACACGGCATCGCCGGCGAAGGTCAACCGGTCGCCGCCGGACGCCAGGCGGACCACGCTGTGCCCCGGGGTGTGGCCGCCGGTGCGATGCGCGACCACGCCCGGCGCCACCTCATGCTCCTGGTCGAACGGCCGCAGATGGGCGCCGTACTCTTTCACGAACCGCGTGGCCGTCGCCCGAAGCGCGTCCGGGAACCCCGGCGGCATGGCGACGTGGGAGAAATCGGGCGCCTCCCAGAACGCCACCTCGGCGGCGGCCACATGGATCCGCAGGTCCGGACGCAGCTGGTCCTTCACCCCGTCGACCAGCAGCCCGCCGACGTGGTCCATGTGCATGTGGGTCAGTACCACGTCGGTCACGTCGGCAAGATCGATGCCCGCGGCCGCCAATCGCTTGTTCAGCTGCCCGGCCCGCGGCAGGTGCAAATCCGGGTCGAGCCCGAGTCCGGCGTCGATGAGGATGGTCCGGCCGCCGCTGCGCACCACGACCACGTTCAGCGCCCAGTCGAACGCGTCCGGCGGCAGGAACATGTCGCTCATCCAGGCCGCCCGCACGGCCGGGTCGGCGTTGTGTCCCAGCATCGCGGTCGGCAGCGGCAGCACGCCATCGCTGACCACCAGCACGTCGATGTCGCCGACCCGCAGCGCATAGCGCGACGGTACCAGCTCGTCGAGCCCCGGCCGACCGGGGTGTGAGATGTTGTCCGGGCTCATCGTCGTCTCCTGCTGATCGTTCCTTTTTCTGACGGGATTCAGTACCGCCGCGCGCCACGGCGACGTAGCCACCCCGTGGTCTAGGTCGGGTACATCCTGGGGATAGCAGGGCTACCCCGGGGATAGCCGAGGTCGATGCGTCCGAAGCGCAGACAGCACAGTGCCGCAGCAGCCCGTCCGGAATGCATCTGGTACCAAGGGTTTACCCGATCTGGATCTAACCAACGGCGCGGGCTGCGGTTAAACCTCTCCGATAACGTGCCATCCCGACCGCCGACAGGGCGGTCAGCCGGGGCGGTGAGACGAGCAGGCAGGAGGACGTTCCGTGACCCAGACCCTCACCGGCACCCCCGGCAACGATGTCCTCACCGGCACCGATCCGGGCGACCCGCTCAACCCCGACGGCATCGACGTCATCGATGGCAGCTTCGGCGACGACACCTTGTCCGGCCTCGGTGGCACCGACACCCTCACCGGCGGCCAGGGCAACGATCGGCTCGACGGCGGCGCCGGCGCCGACTTCATCGATGGCGGCCAGGGCAACGACGTGATCGACGGCAGCAGCGGCGGCGATTCGATCGTCGGCAACAGCGGCTTCGATGCGGTGGATTACGGGCATGCGGTGGCCGGAGTGACGGCCTCTCTGCTCACCCAGACGGATTCCCTCGGGAACGGCTTGAACGGCATCGAAGTCCTGATTGGGTCCGCCTTCGATGACCATCTCACCGGCAGTTTCACCGGGAACGTGCTCAACGGTGGCGCCGGCGACGACACGCTCGCCAGCAATGGGGGCGCCGACACGCTGGACGGTGGCGACGGCGTCGACACCGCCAGCTACGAGGGTATCGGGTTCGGGGTGGTCGTCGACCTGGCGGCCGGCACGGGGATCGTCTTCAACGACCCCGACTCGCTGACCAGCATCGAGAATGTCACGGGCTCGGCCTTCGCCGACCGGCTGACGGGGGATGGCGGTGCGAACACGCTGGACAGCGGCGACGGCGCCGACGTGCTGTACGGCAAGGATGGCGACGACACGCTTCTCGGCGGCGCAGGCGACGACAAGCTCGTCGGCGGGACGGGGGCCGATCATTTGGACGGCGGCGCCGGGTCGGACTGGGCCTACTACCACGAGGCGACGGCCGGCGTGGTGGCCAGCCTGGCGGACCCGTCCGTGAACACGGGCGAGGCGGCCGGCGACAGCTATGTCAGCATCGAGAACCTGTGGGGCACGGCGTTCGCCGACACACTGATCGGCGACACCGGGGCCAACACGCTGTTCGGCAATGACGGCAACGACATCCTCAATGGCGGGGCCGGCGATGACTCGCTGCAGGGCGGCAA